>NZ_JBWKYF010000037.1:0-62659 GCF_059423605.1 Variovorax sp. GW460-12-1-14-LB1 | reverse complement strand
CCCCGGCAGCGAGAGCGCCCGCCCTCCCCTCATGCGCCGGCTGGCGCGACTCATGACCTGGTTCGGCAGTTCGCGCCAATGGTGGGCCGTGGGGCTGATCGGCGCCCTGCTGGCCGCGCTCACCGAGCCGCTCATGGCCGCCCTGCTCAAGCCGCTGCTCGACCGGGGCTTCACGCGCGGCGAGATGCCGCTGTGGTTCATTCCTGCGGCCGTGCTGCTGCTGTTCGCGGTGCGCGGCATCGCGCAGTTCATTTCGCAGTACGCGCTCTCGCGCATCGCCAACGAAGGCATGCAGAAGCTGCGCCGCGTGCTGTTCGAGCGGCTGCTCGGCGCCGAGCTGGCGCTGTTCGCGCGGCAATCGGCCAGCGCACTGTCGAACACCGTCGTGTACGAGGTGCAGACCGGCGCCATGCTGCTGGTGCAGGCGCTGCTCGGGCTGTCGCGCGACGGCTTCACGCTCATTGCGCTGCTGGGCTACCTGGTCTACCTGAACTGGAAGCTCACGCTCATCGTCGCCTTCCTGGTGCCCAGCATCTCCTGGATCATGAAGGTGTTCTCCAAGCGCCTGTACAAGCTCACGCAGCAGGGCCAGCAGGCCACCGACGAGCTGGCCTACGTGGTCGAGGAAAACGTGCTGGCCCACCGCGTGGTGCGGCTGCACGGCGCGGAGCAGGCGCAGGAGCGCCGCTTCGAACAACTGAGCCAGCGCCTCAATCGCCTGGCCGTGAAGTCCACCATCGCCCAGGCCGCCACCACGCCGCTGACGCAGATGATGGCTTCGCTGGCGTTGTCGGTGGTGGTGATGATCGCGCTGTGGCAAAGCGGCAAGCAGGGCTTCACGGTGGGCGGCTTCGTCGCCTACATCACGGCCATGCTGATGCTGATCGCGCCGATCCGCCGCCTGGCCGAGGTGGCCGGGCCCATCACGCGCGGCCTCGCAGCGCTGGAGCGCGGCTTGATCCTCATCGACGAGGTGGCGCCCGAATCGCAAGGCACCTTCAGCATCGCGCACGCCCAAGGCCATATCGAGCTGCGCAACGTGCAGGTCAGCTACCGCGGCGACGACGAACAGCGCGCGCTCGACGGCGTGAACCTCGTCATCGAGCCAGGCCAGGTGGTGGCCTTCGTCGGCCCCTCGGGCTCGGGCAAGACCACGCTGGTCAACCTGCTGCCGCGCTTCGTGCAGCCCAGCGGCGGCCAGGTGCTGCTCGACGGCCACGACACCAGCGAGTGGCAGCTCAAGAGCCTGCGCGCCCAGTTCGCGATGGTGAGCCAGGACGTGGTGATGCTCAACGACACGCTCGCCGCCAACGTGGCGCTGGGCGGCGACATCAACATCGCGCGCGTGCAGTCCTGCCTCGAGGCGGCCAACCTGAGCGCGCACGTCGAGACGCTGCCGCAGGGCATCGAGACCGTGCTCGGCCACAACGCCACGCAGCTGTCGGGCGGCCAGCGCCAGCGGCTGGCGATTGCCCGCGCGCTGTACAAGAACGCGCCCGTGCTGCTGCTCGACGAAGCCACGTCGGCGCTGGACACCGAATCGGAACGGCTGGTGCAGGACGCCCTGCAGCGCCTGATGCAGGGCCGCACCACGCTGATCGTGGCGCACCGCCTGTCGACCATCCAGCATGCCGACCGCATCATCGTGATGGAGCAAGGCCGCATCGCCGAGCAAGGCAGCCACGAGCAGCTCATGGCGAGCGACGGGCTCTATGCACGACTGCAGACGCTGGCGGTGCGCAGCGCGGCGCCGGGTCAGGACCCGACGCTCTGAGGACCCTCAGCGCGCAGTGCCTGCCGCGCTGCGCGCCTTCTTCGCCGCTGGTGCGGCGTTCTGCGGCGGCAGCGCGCCATCGGACACCAGCACGCCCGTCGACAGGATGAATTCCGCGGCGCTTTCGATGTCGCCCTGCAGCGCGGCCCGGGCCTTGGCGCCGTCGCGGCGCTTCAGCGCGGCCAGCAAGGCCGCATGGTGCGACATCGCCACCTTGTCCCCCACGCGGCGCGAGCCGGCCCGCAGGTCGTAGTTGAGGATGGGGCCGATGCGCAGCCACAGCGCCTCGATCATCTGCAACAACACCGGCATGTCGGCGGCGGCGTAGACCGCGAAGTGGAACTCCTTGTTGAAGGTGACGAGCTTCGAACCGTCCGGGCTCGCCGCATTCATCTCGGCCGCGAACTCGTCGTGCCAGCGCGTGATGTCGCGCAGCGCCACCGCGCCCGACGCCGAGGCCGCCAGCTCCGTGGCCAGGCCTTCGAGGTTGGTGCGGATGGTGGTGATTTCCTTGAACTGCGCCGCCGTCATCCGGGGCACGCGCAAGGTGCGGCTGGGCGTGAGTTCGAGCGCCTGCTCGGCCACCAGGCGCTGCATCGCCTCGCGCACCGGCATCACGCTCACACCCAGCGCCTCGGCCGCGCTGCGCAACGAAATCTGCTCGCCCGGCATCATCTGCCCACTCATCACGAGGTCGCGCAACTGGTCGTAGACGTTGGCACTGAGCGTCTGGCGCTTCAGGGGGGTGACGAGATCGGTGAGGCTCATGCGTCGAAGTATATGGCCGGGGTATTCCCTATGATTTATCTGTGATCACAGATATACGATCCACGTCATTCCAAAATCGACCTCAAGGATCTCTTCAGCATGTGGAACAACAACTCCCTCGCCGGCCGACGCGTGCTCGTCACCGCCGGTGCCAACGGCATCGGCCTGGACATCGTGCGCAGCTTCGCGGCGGCGGGCGCCAAGGTCTTCGTCTGCGATGTGCAGGCTGCCAGCCTCGACCAGCTGGCGCGTGAACTGCCCGAGGTGGGTCGCTGCGTCGCCGACGTGTCGAACGAGGACGACGTGGCCCGCCTATTCGAGGCCGTCGACCGTGAACTCGGCGGCCTCGACGTGCTGGTAAACAACGCCGGCGTGGCCGGCCCCACCGGGCCGGTCGAGACCGTCTCGCTCGCCGACTGGGAACGCACGATGGCCGTCAACGTCACCGGCCAGTTCCTCTGCGTGCGGCTGGCCGTGCCGCGGCTGCGCAAGGGCCGCCTGCCGGCCATCATCAACCTGTCGTCGGCCGCCGGGCACCTGGGCATGCCGGGGCGCTCGCCCTACTCCGCCTCGAAGTGGGCCGTCATCGGCTTCACGAAAACGCTGGCGCTCGAACTCGGGGCCGACGGCATCCGCGTCAACGCGATCCTGCCGGGCGCGGTCGATGGCCCGCGCATCCGTGCGGTCATCGCCGCCAAGGCCGAGGCCCTGGGCAAGCCGCTCGACGAAGTGACGCGCGCCTACACCGCGCAGGCCGCGCTGGGTCGCATGGTCACGGCCACGGACATCGCGAACATGGTGCTGTTCGCCGCCAGCGACCTGGCCGCCAGCGTCACGGGCCAGGAGCTCGTGGTGGACGGCCACACGCAGGCGCTGAGCTGATCCCCTCGCACGCCCCTTTCTTTCCCTCTTCTTCTTTCCGGACACCTCATGGCCCAACGCCCCAAAGCCATCATCACCTGCGCCCCCACGGGTGCCATCCACACGCCCAGCATGTCGTCGCACCTTCCCGTGACGGCCGACGAGATTGCGCAAGCTTCGATCGAAGCCGCCCGCGCGGGCGCCGCGATCCTGCACCTGCATGCGCGCGACCCGAAGGACGGCCGCCCCTCGCAGGACCCGGACCTGTTCCGCCCCCTCCTCTCGAAGATCAAGGCCGCAACCGATGCGGTGATCAACATCACCACCGGCGGCAGCCCGCACATGAGCGTCGAGGAGCGCATGCGCCCGGCCACCACCTTCAAGCCCGAGCTCGCCTCGCTCAACATGGGCTCGATGAACTTCGGCCTCTTTCCGATGCTGGAGCGCTTCCAGTCCTTCGAGCATCAATGGGAGCGCGAGCACCTGGAGAACAGCCGCAACCTGATCTTCAAGAACACCTTCGCCGACATCGAGAACATCCTCAAGCTCGGCAACGCCAACGGCACGCGCTTCGAGTTCGAGTGCTACGACGTGAGCCACCTCAACAACCTGCGGCACTTCCTGGACCGCGGGCTGGTGCAGGCCCCGGTCTTCGTGCAGACGGTCTTCGGCATCCTGGGCGGCATCGGCGCCGATCCCGAAGACCTGATGCACATGCGCCGCACCGCCGCGCGGCTGTTCGGCGACCGCTTCGAATGGTCGATCCTCGGCACCGGCCGCAACCAGCTGCCGCTGGCCACCATCGGTGCGGCCATGGGCGCGCACGTGCGCGTCGGGCTCGAAGACTCGCTGTGGATCGGCCCGGGCCGGCTCGCCGCGTCGAGCGCCGAACAGGTGCTGCGCATCCGCGCCGTGCTGGAGGCGCTGAACATCGACATCGCGACACCTGCGGAGGCGCGCGAAATCCTCGGCCTCAAGGGTGCGGCGAACGTCGACTTCTAGCCCTGCGCCAGAACCACTGACCCGACTCGGCCCGGCCCATGACCGGGCCGCATCTGCACGCCCGCCGGCGCCCGCCGACGACCTTCCGCCAGAACACGACAGGACAGGAGAGAGACATCCCATGCAACACCCATCCATCCCCGCCACGCCGCCGGGCCTGCGCGCCCGCCAGGCCGTCGACGAACAGGCCTCGCTCAACGCGCTGATCTTCCGCAAGCTCATGCCGCTGCTGGTGCTGGCCTATGTGATCAGCTTCATCGACCGCACCAACATCGCGCTGGCCAAGAGCCACATGGCCGTGGACATCGGCATCTCGGCGGCCGCCTACGGGCTGGGCGCCGGGCTGTTCTTCCTGAGCTACGCGCTGCTCGAAGTGCCCAGCAACCTCGTGATGCATCGCGTGGGGGCCCGCTGGTGGATCGCCCGCATCATGATCACCTGGGGCCTGCTGTCGGCCGGCATGGCCTTCGTCACGGGCGAGACCTCGTTCTACGTGATGCGCATCCTGCTCGGCGCGGCGGAAGCCGGCCTGTTCCCGGGCGTGATGCTGTACCTGAACTACTGGTTCGGCCGCAAGGACCGCGCACGCGCCACGGGCTACTTCCTGCTCGGCGTGTGCATCGCGAACATCCTCAGCGGCCCGGTCGGCGGTGCGCTGCTGCAGATGGACGGCCTGTGGGGCTGGCACGGCTGGCAATGGATGTTCGTGCTCGAAGGCCTGCCCGCCGTGGCGCTGGCCTTCGTGGTCTGGCGCAAGCTGCCCGACGGGCCCTCCAGCGCCAGCTGGCTCACGCGCCCGCAGGCGCAGGCCATCGAACGCCAGCTCGCCGCCGAACGCGCCGAGGACGTGGCCAACGGCCAGGTCGGCGAGTCGTTCCGCGCCTGCCTGGTCGACCGGCAGATCTGGCTGGCGATCTTTGTCTACTTCTGCCACCAGATCAGCATCTACACGGTGATCTTCTTCCTGCCGAGCATCATCGGCACCTACGGCAAGCTCTCGCCGCTGGAGATCGGTGCGCTCAACTCGCTGCCCTGGGTGGCCGCCGCCGTCGGCGCCATTGCGCTGCCCCGGCTCGCGGTCACACCGCAGCGCGGCCGGCTACTGCTGCTGGTCGGGCTGGTCTCGATGGCGGTGGGCTTGCTGATCGCAGCCTTCGCAAGCCCGGCCGTCGCGCTGGCCGGTTTCTGCCTCACGGGCTCGATGTTCTTCGTGGTGCAGTCGGTGATCTTCCTGTTCGCCTCGTCACGGCTGGCCGGCGTGGCGCTGGCAGGTGGGCTGGCGCTCGTGAACACCTGCGGCCTCGTGGGCGGCTTCATCGGGCCGTCGGTGATGGGCTGGATCGAGCAGAGCACGGGCAGCACGAAGAACGGGTTGCTGCTGATCGCCGGGATGCTGGTGGCCGCCGCGCTGGCCAGCATCTGGATGCGCCAAGGCCAGGAGTCGAAGCGCTGACCCGTCGTTGCAACGGGCCGCGCGCTCCTGTCGTCAGAGCAACACGATGTCGTACTGCCCCTGCCCGATCGCCGGCTCCGACTGCAGCGAGATCGGCTTGCCGATGAAGTCGCTCAGCCCCGCGAGGTGCTGGCTCTCCTCGTCGAGGAACAGCTCGATCACCTGCGGCGACGAGACGATGCGGAACTCGCGTGGCGTGAACTGCCGAGCCTCGCGCAGGATCTCGCGCATCACGTCGTAGGCCACGCTGCGCGCGGTCTTCACGATGCCCTGCCCGCCGCAGGCCACGCAGGGCTCGCACAGCATGTGGGCCAGCGATTCGCGCGTGCGCTTGCGCGTCATCTCGACCAGGCCGAGTTGCGAGAAGCCGCCTGCCGTGGTCTTCACGCGGTCGCGTGCGAGCTGCTTGCGGAACTCGGCCAGCACCTGCTCACGGTGGTCGTCGCGCGCCATGTCGATGAAGTCGACGATGATGATCCCGCCCAGGTTGCGCAGGCGCAGCTGCCGCGCAATGGCCTGCGCGGCTTCGAGGTTGGTCTTGAAGATGGTGTCGTCGAAGTTGCGCGCACCGACGAAGCCGCCGGTGTTCACGTCGACCGTGGTCAGCGCCTCGGTCTGGTCGACCACGAGGTAGCCGCCCGACTTCAGGTCGACGCGCCGGCCCAGTGCCTTCGCGATTTCCTCGTCCACCGAATACAGGTCGAAGATCGGCCGCTCGCCCTTGTAGTGCTGCAGCTTGCCGGCCGCCTGCGGCATGAATTCGAGGCCGAACTTCAGCAGCACCTCGAACTGCTCGCGCGAATCGATGCGGATGGTCTGCGTGTCTTCCGAGGTCATGTCGCGCAGCACGCGCTGCAGCAGGCTCAGGTCCTGGTGCAGCAGCGACATGGCCGGCATCCGGCTCGAGGCCTCGCGGATGCGCGTCCAGGTCTTGCGCAGGTAGGCGATGTCTTCGGCCAGTTCGGCATCGGCCGCGTCTTCGCCGTTGGTGCGCAGGATGAAGCCGCCCGTGTTCACCGGCACCACGCCGCCGCTCTCAGCGGCCGCGGCCGCCTCGATGAGCGCCAGCATGCGGTTGCGCAGCGACTCGCGCTGGTCGGGCGGGATCTTCTGCGACACGCCGATGTGGTTGTCCTGCGGCAGGAACACCAGCAGCCGGCCCGCGATGCTGATCTGCGTGGACAGCCGCGCGCCCTTGGTGCCGATCGGGTCCTTGATGACCTGCACCAGCAGCGACTGGCCCTCGAACACCTGCTTCTCGATGGGCACCATCGGCCCGCCGTTGCGGTGGTCGCGTTCGGGCGGCGTGGCGCTCGGGCGCGAGCCCGGCGTGAACGGCGAGACGATGTCGGCTACGTGCAGGAAGGCGGTGCGCTCCAGGCCGATGTCGATGAAGGCCGACTGCATGCCCGGCAGCACGCGCGAGACCTTGCCCAGGTAGATGTTGCCGACCAGCCCGCGCTCGAGCGTGCGCTCGACGTGCAGCTCTTGCACCGCGCCGTGCTCGACCAGCGCCACACGGGTCTCCTGCGGAGACCAGTTGATCAGGATGTCTTGCATGGATGTCTTAAGTATTGAAACCGACGCCTCGAAGCAGCTGCGCGGTCTCGAACATGGGGAGTCCCATGATGCCCGAATAGGAGCCGCTGATGTGCTCCACGAACGCAGCCGCCGCGCCCTGGATGGCATAGGCGCCAGCCTTGCCGAGCGGCTCGCCGCTGGCGGCGTAGGCCGTGACCTGCTTCTTCGTGAGCGTGGCGAAACGCACGCGCGACACGCTCAGCGTCGCATGGCGTCGACGGCCGTTCTGCAGTGCGACCGCCGTGAGCACACGGTGCGTGGCGCCGGACAGGTGCGCGAGCATGCGCTCGGCGTCGCGTGCGTCCTCGGGCTTGCCGAGGATGGTGCGGCCGAGCGCGACCGTGGTGTCGGCGCAGAGCACGGGCGCATCGGCCAGGCCGAGGCGCTTGCGGCGCGCGACGGCGGCATCGAGCTTGAGGGCGGTCACGCGCTGCACGTACGCGGTGGGCGACTCGTTCGGCAGCAAGGCTTCGAGCGCCTCGGCGTCTTCGTCGGCACCGGCCAGCAGCAGTTCGTGGCGCACGCCGAGCTGGCCGAGCAATTGGGCGCGGCGCGGGCTTTGCGACGCGAGGTAGATGAAGTCAGGCAAGTTCAGGTCTCCGAGGTGGGCCCCACCGCCGGCCCCGTGATCATTCCCGGTGGTACGGATGGCCCGCGTTGACCGACCACGCCCGGTAGAGCTGCTCGACCAGCAGCACGCGCGCCATGGCATGCGGCAGGGTCAGGTCGGACAGGCGGATGCGTTCGTGCGCCGCGGCCTTGAAGGCCGGGTCGAGCCCGTCGGGGCCGCCGATGACCAGCGCCACGTCGTCGCCCTCGCCCTGCCAGGTCTGCAGCCGTGCGGCCAGCGCCTTGGTGGTGAGCGCGGTGCCGCGCTCGTCGAGCACGACGATGCGCATGCCGCGGGCGATGGCGCCCTCAATGCGCTCGCGCTCGGCGGCATACAGCGTTTCGAGGGTCTTGGAGCCGCGCGGCTCGGTCTTGACGGCGCGCAACTCGAGCTTGAGCTCGGGCGGGAAGCGCTTGGCGTAGTCGTCCCAGGCAGTCTGCGCCCAGTCGGGCATGCGCTGCCCGACGGCGACCACCAGCAGCTTCATGCGCGGCGGGCTGGCGCCTTCTTGGCCGGCGCCTTCTTCGCAGCGGTCTTCTTGGCGGCCGGCTTGCCGACGACCTTCACCGGCACGCGTGCGGTGCCCGTGGCGGACTTCTTCGCGGGCGCCTTCTTGGCGGCGGTCTTGCCCGCGGTCTTCGATGCAGCCTTCTTCGCCGGGGCCTTGGCGGCCTTGGCTTCCTGCTCGGCCGCGCGGATCGCGGTCTTGGCGGCACTCGAACGGCGCAGGCTCGGCGTCTTGGCGGCGGCCGTCTTCTTCTCTTCGGCGCCCTTGACGACGGACGAGGCGGTGGCCAGCGCGGGCTTGGTGGCGCCGAGCTTGGCGCGCACCGGCTTGTCGCCCCAGATCTCTTCGAGGTGGTAGTACTGGCGGATGGCGGGCTGCATGATGTGCGCCACGGCCGCGCCGCAGTCCACGATGATCCACTCGCCGTTTTCCTCGCCCTCGGTGCGCGGCTTGGCAAAGCCGGCTTCGCGCACGGCGTCGCGCACGCTCGATGCGAGCGCCTTGGTCTGGCGGTTGGAGGTGCCCGACGCCACGATCACGCGCTCGAACAGCGGCGAGAGGTGCTCCGTGTCGAATACCTGGATGTCCTGCGCCTTGACGTCTTCGAGACCATCGATGATGGCTCGCTGGAGTTTTTGGATGTCTTTTTTGGCGGCGGCTTCAGTGGTCATCAGGCAGAGCGGTAGAGGTGGTGTTGGTCAATATAGCGTGCAACCGTGGGCGGAACCAGCGAGGAAATGTCCACACCCGACGCCACACGCCGCCGGATATCGGTGGCGCTGGTGTCCATGGCGGCAGGCAGTTCAAGCGCCTCGAAACGCGCGCCAGCCGGGAGGCCGGGCAGCTGTTTCGGATCAAAACGAGTGACGTCACCCGTCGATAGTGCGCGATACGCTACAGAAACGATAGCAATGCCGAGTATATCCTGCCAGCAGTGCCAGGTCGGCAAGGCCGCCGCCTGGTCCGCGCCCATCACCAGCACGAGCTGTGCGCCGGGCTGCTCTTTCTGCAATTCATGCAGCGTGTCGAGCGTGTAGGTCGGGCCGTCGCGCAGCACTTCGCGGCTGTCGATGACGACCTTGCCTTGCAAGTTGCCGAAGGCCAGCCGCGCCATCGCCAGGCGATCTTCCTTCGGCGTGAGCGTGCGGCTCTTGTGCCAGGCCTGCCCCGTGGGAATGACGTGCAACTCCGTCAGATCGAGTTGTGCCAATGCAGCTTCGGCCAGGGCGACGTGCGCGTTGTGCGGCGGGTCGAAGGCCCCGCCGAAGACGCCGATGCGCAAAGCGGAACCGGTGGGGCTCACACCCAGTCCCGGCGCACGATGAAGTCGCTGTACAGCGCGGCTTCGGGGCTGCCCGCTTCGGGCTGTTGCCGGTAGGCCCAGCTCGCGAGCGGCGGCATCGACAGCAGGATCGATTCGGTGCGCCCGCCCGACTGCAGGCCGAAGTGCGTGCCGCGGTCCCACACGAGGTTGAACTCGACGTAGCGCCCGCGCCGGTACAGCTGGAACTCGCGCTCGCGCTCACCGTACGGCATGCTGCGGCGGCGCTCGACGATCGGCAGGTAGGCCTGCAGGAAGGCATCGCCGACCGAACGGATCAGCGCAAAGCCGTTCTCGATGCCGCCCTCGGCGAAGTCGTCGAAGAAGATGCCGCCGATGCCGCGCTGCTCGTTGCGGTGCTTCAAAAAGAAATACTCGTCGCACCAGGTCTTGAAGCGCGGGTACTTGTCGGCGCCGAAGGGGGCGAGCGCGTCGCGGCACACGGTGTGGAAGTGCACCGCGTCGTCTTCGAAGCCGTAGCACGGCGTGAGGTCCATGCCGCCGCCGAACCAGCACACGGGATCACCGCCGCCCGCGGGCTGCGCGGCCAGCATGCGCACGTTCATGTGGACGATCGGCACGTAGGGATTGCGCGGGTGGAACACCAGCGACACGCCCATGGCCTCGAACGGTGCGCCCGAGAGCTCGGGGCGGTTCTGCGTGGCCGAGGGCGGCAGCTTGGCGCCGCGCACCTGCGAGAAGCCGACGCCGGCGCGTTCGAACAGCGCACCGCCTTCGAGGATGCAGGTCAGGCCGTTGCCCTGCAGCGGCTCACCGGGCTCTTTCTGCCAGGCGTCGCGCACCGCACTGCCGCCATCCGCCGCCTCGACCGCCGAGATGATCGATTGCTGCAGTCCGCGCAGGTAGTCGCCGACCGCCTTCGGCTGGGTGGCTGGCATCAGGCGTGGGGCGTGTTGCGCGCGTTCACGGCGCGGTAGCCGATGTCCTTGCGGTACTGCACACCGTCGAACTGCACGCGCGCCGCGACCTCGTAGGCGCGCTGCTGCGCCTGCTTGACGCTGTCGGCCAGCACGGTCACGCAGAGGACGCGGCCGCCGCTGGTCTTGAGCTCACCGTTCTCCAGCGTGGTGCCCGCGTGGAACACCACGGCATCGGGCGCCTCGGCCGGGATGCCGCTGATGCGGTCGCCCTTGCGCGGCGACAGCGGGTAGCCGTGCGCGGCCATCACCACGCCCAGTGCCACGCGGCGGTCCCATTGCAGCTCGACCTGGTCGAGCGTGCCGTCGGTGGCGTGCCAGAACACCTCGAACAGGTCGGACTTCAGGCGCATCATGATCGGCTGCGTCTCGGGGTCGCCCATGCGGCAGTTGAATTCGAGCGTCTTGGGCTGGCCGGCCGCGTCGATCATGAGACCGGCATAGAGGAAGCCGGTGAACGGAATGCCGTCCTTTTCCATGCCGCGGATGGTCGGCAGGATGATCTCGCGCATCGCACGCGCATGCACCTCGGCCGTGACGACCGGTGCGGGCGAGTACGCGCCCATGCCGCCGGTGTTCGGGCCTTCGTCGCCATCGAGCAGGCGCTTGTGGTCCTGGCTGGTGGCCAGCGCGGCAACGTTCTTGCCGTCGCACATCACGATGAAGCTGGCTTCTTCGCCTTGCAGGAATTCTTCGATGACGACGCGTGCGCCGCCTTCGTTGTGCGACACGCCGAACTTGTTGTCGACCAGCATGAAGTCGACGGCCTCATGGGCTTCCTGCGCCGTCATGGCAACCACCACGCCCTTGCCGGCGGCCAGGCCGTCGGCCTTGACGACGATCGGTGCGCCCTTGGCGTCGATGTACGCATGAGCGGCAGCTGCGTCGGTGAAGGCCTCGTATTCGGCCGTCGGGATCTTGTGGCGCTTCATGAACGCCTTGGAGAACGCCTTGGAGCTTTCGAGCTGCGCAGCCGCCTGCGTCGGGCCAAAGATGCGCAGGCCGTGCGCGCGGAACTCGTCCACCACGCCGGCCGCCAGCGGCCCCTCGGGGCCGACCACAGTCAGCGCGATTTTCTCGGCCATCGCCCACTCGCGCAACGCGGCGGGTTCGGTGATGTCGATGCAGTCGTAGCGTTCGTCGCTCACGGTGCCGCCGTTGCCGGGCGCCACATAGACGCGGCTGACCCGGTTGCCCTGCGCCAGCCGCCACGCCAGTGCGTGCTCGCGGCCCCCTCCTCCAATCACCAGTACCTTCATTCGCGGGCTTTCGTTTGTCGCTGTGGATCCATCATTCATTCGTTCAGTCGGACAGTGCGGCGTTGTGATACACGTCCTGCACGTCGTCCAGGTCCTCGAGCACGTCGAGAAGCTTCTGCATCCTGGCGGCGTCTTCACCGGTCACGTCCACGGTGTTCTCGGCACGCATGGTGATTTCGGCGGCGTCGGGCTTCAGGCCCGCGGCTTCGAGTGCGTTTTTCACGGTCTCGAAGTCGCCGATGGCGGTGAGCACCTCGATGGCGCCGTCGTCGTCGGTGATCACGTCCTCGGCACCGGCCTCGAGGGCCACTTCCATGACCTTGTCCTCGCTGGTGCCGGGCGCGAAGATGATCTGGCCGCAGTGCTTGAACTGGAAGGCCACCGAGCCTTCGGTGCCCATGTTGCCGCCGTGCTTGGAGAAGGCGTGGCGCACTTCGGCCACGGTGCGCACGCGGTTGTCGGTCATGGTGTCGACGATGATCGCCGCGCCGCCGATGCCGTACCCTTCGTAACGAATTTCTTCGTAATTGACGCCTTCGAGGTTGCCCGTGGCCTTGTCGATGTTGCGCTTGACGGTGTCGATGGGCAGGTTGACCGCCTTGGCCTTTTCGACCGCCAGCCGCAGCCGGGGGTTGGCGCTGAGGTCTGCGCCGCCGGCGCGTGCCGCCACCGTGATTTCACGGATGGCGCGGGTCCAGAGCTTGCCCCGTTTCTCGTCCTGGCGGCCCTTGCGGTGCTGAATATTTGCCCACTTGCTATGTCCGGCCATGGCTTTCTCTCTCGCTGTCGTGTGTTTTCAAAGCAAGTGTGGAGTTTACTGTCCGGCGCACACAACGCTCCCCCGGCGCCCGGGATTTCGGCCCGGACCTTTTGGTGATAATTGTTCGATGACGCCATCGCCCATTGCCGGTACGGGAAATCCCGACGCCCTGCCGCCGCACGCCCCGCTGCCGCTGTACTACAACACCGAAGCGGAGCACCAGGCGTTCCTGCGGCGCATCTTCGACAGCACGGCCGCGGACTACGATCGCATCGAGGCCGTGCTGGCCTTCGGCACCGGCCCCTCGTACCGGCGCGATGCACTGAAGCAGGCCGGCCTCACGGCGGGCGCCCAGGTGCTCGACGTGGGCATCGGCACCGGGCTCGTCGCCCGCGAAGCCCTGAAGCTCATCGGCTCCACCGGCAAGCTCACCGGCGTCGACCCCAGCGTGGGCATGATGGGCCAGGTCCGGCTGCCCGGCGTCGAATTGATTCAAGGCGTCGCCGAGGCCCTGCCCCGGCCCGACGCCAGCTGCGATTTCGTGAGCATGGGTTACGCCATGCGCCACATCAGCGACGTGGCCGCCGCCTTTTCCGAGTTCCATCGCGTGCTGCGCCCCGGCGGGCGCGTGGTGGTGCTCGAGATCACCAAGCCCGAGGGCCGCATCGCCACCGCACTGCTCAAGGGCTACATGCGCGCCGTGGTGCCGCTGATCGCCCGCGTGGTCGGCCGCCGCAGCGACACCTCGGAGCTGTGGCGCTATTACTGGGACACGATCGAGGCCTGCATCCCGCCCGAGCGCGTCATGCAGGCCCTGGGCGCCGCCGGCTTCAGCGACGTGCGCCGGCATGCGAGCCTCGGGGTCTTCTCGGCCTACACCGGCCGCAAACCCGAATCCACCGCCGACGAGGTTCGTTGAACGTGCGCCCCCAGGACGACCGCCTTCATTCCCCCCTGCGCGTGGAGCGCCTCTCGCTGCCGGACAGCCTTGCGCTGGCCACGCACAGCCATGCGCCCTTCGCCGCGCTCGGTTACGGCACGCCGCACGGTGTCGCCTGGATGCCCACGGTCAACGCGCGCGTGCTGTCGCCGCAAGGCGCGATGGCCGATGTGTGGCACGCAGGTGACGGCACCCAGGTCCGGTCGGGCACCACCGGCATCGCGCGCTGGCGCACCGACGGGCACTGGCTGCTCGGCGCCATCGACCTCGATGAAGCCGTCGAAGGCCAGGGACTGACCGAGCTCGCGCAGCGCGCCTACCGCGACCTGTTCCGTACGCTCGAGCAGGCCGGCACGCCGCACCTGCAGCGCATCTGGAACTACCTGCCGCGCATCAACGCCGACGGCGGCGGTCTCGAGCGGTATCGTCAGTTCAATCTCGGCCGGCAAGAGGCTTTCTTCGAAGCCGGCCGCGCCGCCTTCGAGGGCGCCCCGGCCGCCTGCGCGCTGGGCATCCGCCAGGGCGCACTGTCGATCCGTTTTCTCGCGGGACGCGCCGCACCGCTGCCGGTCGAGAACCCGCGGCAGGTGTCGGCCTACCGCTATCCCGAAACCTACGGCCCGCGCTCGCCGACCTTCTCGCGCGCCGCGCTGGCGGACATCGGCGACGGCCAGGTCGCACTCTTCATCTCGGGCACGGCGAGCATCGTCGGGCACGAGACGGTGCACCACGGCGACGTGCGTGAGCAGGCCCGCGAAACGCTGCGCAACCTCGAGGCCGTGATCGCCTCCGCCCATGCGCAGACCACGGCGCGCTTCTCGCTCGATGCGCTCGACTGCGTGGTGTACGTGCGGCATCCGTCGGACACCGACGCCGTTCGCGAGGTGATCGAAGCCGCGCTCGGCGACCAGTCGCCGATGGCCCGCCATGCGGTGTACCTGGAAGCCGACATCTGCCGCAGCGATCTGCTGGTCGAGATCGAGGCCCACACGGTCGCCGCCGGCCGGCTGCAGGCCGCCTGAGCGGCCCGCCGTTCGCCTGCCCGACCGACACCACCCATGAACGTGCTGCGTCTTCTCACGTCGATCCCGCTCGCGCTGATGCTCTATGCGCTGCTGCTGTTCCTCGGCCTGATCTCGCTGGTCTGGAACTTCGTCGCCATGCTGCTGTATCCGGTGATGCCGGCCACGCCGGCGCGCGCGCTGGGCCGCATGACCATCGCCTTTGCCTACCGGATGTTCTGGTGGCTTGCCTCGGTCACCGGCATGATGCGCATCGACGCCTCGTGCCTGGACCCGATGCGCAACGAACCCGGCGTGATCTTCGTGGCCAACCACCCGACCATGCTTGACGCGCTGCTGCTGGTGGCGCGGCTGCCGCGCAGCGCCTGCATCATGAAGGCCGAGCTGATGGGCAACATCTTCCTTGGCGCCGGCGCCCGGCTGGCGCGCTACATCAGCAACAAGTCGGCCCGCACGATGGTGCGCCTGGCGGTCAACGACCTGCGCCAGGGCGGCCAGCTCGTGATCTTCCCGGAAGGCACGCGCACGGTGACGCCACCGCTGAACCCCTTCCGCCCCGGCACCACGCTGATCGCCAAGCTGGCGCAGGCGCCGATCCAGACCGTGTTCATCGACACCGACTCGCCCTACCTCGGCAAGGGCTGGCCGCTGTGGCGCGTGCCGCCGCTGCCCATCGTCTTCACGCTGCGGCTGGGCAAGCGCTTTGCGCCGACGCAGGACAGCGATGCGTTGCAGGTCGAGCTGGAACACTATTTCCGTCAACACATGGAGCAGCGCGCCACCGACGCGTCCCCCGAATGCCAGCAGACGCCTCGCGCACCCACCTTGTCCTGATTCCCAGCTACAACACGGGCGAGCGCCTGTTCTCGACGGTCGCGGCCGCGCGGGCCCAATGGAACCCGGTGTGGGTGGTGATCGATGGCAGCGACGACGGCACGGGCGAGCGGCTGCAGCAGATGGCTGCTGGCGATCCGGGGCTGCGCGTGTGGGTGCTGCCGCAGAACCAGGGCAAGGGCTCGGCGGTGCTGCACGGCTTGCGGGCCGCGAAAGAAGCGGGCTTCACGCACGCGCTCACGATGGATTCCGACGGGCAGCATCCGGCGGACCTGATCCCCTCTTTCATGAACGCCTCGCTGGCACGGCCCGAGACGATGGTGCTGGGCCGGCCGGTGTTCGACGCCAGCGCGCCGCTGCTGCGGGTGCGCGGGCGGCGGGTGTCGAACGGCTGGACGCAGCTCGAAACTCTGTTCGCGGGCGTGGGCGATTCGCTCTACGGCTTTCGCGTGTACCCGGTGGTCGACCTGATCGCGGTGATGGCGCGGCAACCGTGGATGCGGCGCTTCGACTTCGATACCGAGGCGGTCGTGCGACTGGCCTGGCGCGGGGTCAAGCCGGTGAACATCGATGCGCCTGTGAAGTACCTGACGGCGGAGGAAGGCGGGGTGTCGCACTTTCGCTATGGGCGGGACAACGTCTTGCTGACTTGGATGCACACGCGGTTGATGGTGGAGTTTGTCTTGCGGCTGCCTGGGTTGCTCTTTCGCAAATTGCGGGGGGCGCCGCCGTTTCAGGCCTAGCCTCTTTTTGAGGGGCGCCCGGCAGGCGGTACGGCGCGGTCGGCCCCACTGTGCCGGCCGCTTCGCGGCTGCCCTGCGGTGCTCGCGTTTCGCGGGGTCTCGCAGAACTCGCTGCGCTCAAACAGCTGCGAGCCCTGATCCGCGAAACGCTGCGCGCCTCGGCGGCACAGAGGGGCCGCCCACACCGCACCGCCTGCCGGGCACCTGCCGTGACGTGAAAGCTCCTTGTTTTCCTCCCGCTACTCGACGATCGTGCCTCCGCCCAGCGCCTTGTAGAGCGCCATCGTCGCGTTGAGCTGGTTCAGACGGTTCTGCGCGAGCGACACCTCCACGGCGCGTCGCTTGTCCTTGGCGTCGAGCACCGGCTGCAGCGCGGTAGCGCCGGCGCGGTAACGCACTTCCGACAAGGCCTCGGCGCGTTGCGCCTGTTGCAGCGCCAGGGCCAGCTTCACGCTTTCGTCTTGCAACTGCGTTCGTGACGACAGCGTGTTCTCGACCTCGGACAGCGCGGTGTACAGCGACTGGCGGAAACCGACGACCGCTTCTTCGTACCGCGTCTGCGATACGGCGACGGTCAGCCGCGCGGTGTTCCATTGCAGGAAAGGCAGCACCAAGCCGGCGCCCAGCGTGGCGATCGGGTTCTTCAGTACCTCGCCCAATGCATTGCTCCCCGCGCCCAGCGAACCCGTGAGGCTCAGCACCGGATAGAAACTGGTGCGCGTGGCATCGACGTTCGCCAGCGAGGACCGCAAGCGCTGCTCCGCGGCGCGCAGGTCGGGCCGGCGGCCCAGCAGGCTGGCGGGCAGTCCGGCATCGATCACGGGCAAGGCGGTGTCCGGCAGTTGTGAGGGCTCTTCCCTCGGGGTATCGGGCGGCATGTCGAACAGGATGGCCAGCGCGTTGCGCGCTTCGACGCGCTGTTGCAGCAGCTGCGTGTGGGCCGCCTCCTGGCTCGCGAGGTTCTGGCCGGCCTGCGCGACATCGAGGCCGGATACGGCACCTGCCGCGTACTTGGCGCGCACCAGCGCCTGGATGCGCCGTGCATCGGCCATGCCGGCTTCGCTCAGCGCGATGCGGTGGTTCAGGTAGCCGGTCTGCCAATACAGCCCGGCCGTGGTGCCCACCAGCGCCAGCGCCGTAGCCTCGCGGTCTGACTGGGTGGCCTGCAGCTCCCAGTCGGCAGCGCTGCGCAACGCCGACAGGCGACCCCACAGATCGATTTCGTAGCTCAGGTTCAGCGAGGAACTCGCACTCGATGCGCCCACGTCGCCTCGCTTCACGTCGAAGCTGCGGTTGGTGCCGAGTTGCCCCGTCACGCCCGGCGTGAGGTTCGTGTTCGCCAGGCCGGCCTGCAGCTGCGCCCGCTGCACGCGGATGCCGGCGGCGGCCAGGTTGTTGTTGGTGCGCAAGGCGCTGTCGATGAGGGTGTCGAGCCGCGCGTCCTGGAAGGCGGTCCACCAGCGGGCCTGCGGCACGGCCGCTGCGTTCTGCGGCAGGGGCTGTTGCTGCTGCCAGGCCTGCGGCACGCCGAGCGGTCGGTGTTCGCGCCGCTCCGGCGCGAACAACGTGCAGCCGCCGAGCGCCAGCGCGATGGCGAGTCCCGCCAGGGTCGGTCGGGCGCTACTCACGCGCCAGTGCCTCGATGGGGTCGAGCCGCGCGGCGTTGCGCGCCGGCAGGTACCCGAACAGCACGCCGATGAGCGACGCGCACAAAAAGGCCGACACCACGGCCCCCAGCGAAAAGATCATTTGCCATTGCTTCACGAACAGCGAGAACACAAAGCTGATGCCGTACGACAGCAGCACGCCGATGAAACCGCCGACCAGGCACACGAGCACGGCCTCGGTCAGGAACTGCTGCAGCACGTCGCTCTGGCGCGCGCCCACGGCCATGCGGATGCCGATCTCGCGGGTGCGCTCGGTCACCGACACCAGCATGATGTTCATCACGCCGATGCCGCCCACCACGAGCGAGATCACCGCGATCAGCGACAGCAGCAGCGTGAGCGACTGGCTCGTGCGCTCGGCCGTCTTCACGATGCTGTCCATGTTGAAGGTGAAGAAGTCCTTGCCGCCGTGGCGCAGCGTGAGCAGCCGCACGATGCTCTCTTCGGCCGCCTTGGTGGGCTGGTCGTCGCGGATGCGCACCGTGATGCTGTCGAAGTGCTGCTGGCCGAAGAGGCGGCTCGCGCCGGTGCTGTAGGGCAGCCAGATGTTGAGCGACTTGTTCTCGCCGAACATGCTCTTCTTTTCCTGCGCCACGCCGATCACGGTGCACGGCAGGCTGCCCACCAGGATGATCTTGCCGACCGGATCGGTGCCGTCGGGAAAGAGCTTGCGCCGCGTGTTCTGGTCGATCACCACCACCTGCGACTGGTGCCGCACGTCGTTGGCGTCGAAGTCCGTGCCGCTGGCCATCTGGATGTCGCGCACGCTGAAGAAGTTGTCGCTGACGCCGTTCACGTTGCCGTTGACGTCGGCGCTGCGGTAGCGCAGGCGCAGGCTGCGCATGGTGGTCGGCGTGACGCTGTGCACGAAGGGCTGCGCGGCGATGGCCTGCAGGTCGGCCGGCAACAGCGTGCGGATGCTCGCGGCCTTGTCGTCGCCGAAGTCGTGGCCCGGGTAGATGTCGAGCGTATTGGTGCCGATGGCCTTGATGTCGGCCAGCACGAAGCGCTTGGCGCCCTCCCCGATGGCCACGATCGACACCACCGAGGTGATGCCGATGATGATGCCCAGCATGGTCAGCGCCGTGCGCATGCGGTGCGCCATCATCGAGCGCCAGGCCATGCGGAAGGCTTCGGAGAAACGCGCCCAGCCGGTGCTGAAGCGAGCGATGCCCAGTGTGGGGCGCGTCATGGCGGGCGGCGCGGGGGTGTCGTCGCCGACCGCCTGCGCGGGTGCAGCCACGGTCGGCACGTTCGGCCGGTCGCCGACGATCACGCCGTCGGCGATCTCGATGATGCGTTCGGTGCAGCGCGCCACCTGCATGTCGTGCGTCACGATGATGATCGTGTGCCCCTGCGCATGCAGCTCGCGCAGGATGCCGATGACCTCCTGGCCGCTCTTGCTGTCGAGCGCGCCGGTGGGCTCGTCGGCCAGGATGACCTGGCCGCCGTTCATCAGTGCGCGCGCAATGCTCACGCGCTGCTGCTGGCCGCCCGAAAGCTGGCTCGGCCGGTGCTCGGTGCGGTCTTCCAGGCCCAGGCGCGCGAGCAGTTGCCGCGCCCGCGCGTCGCGCGCCGCGCCCTCGGTGCCGGCATAGACGGCGGGCACCTCGACGTTGCCGGTGGCCGTCAGGTGCTGCATGAGGTGGTAGCGCTGGAAGATGAAGCCGAAGTGCTCGCGCCGCAGCGCGGCGAGCGCGTCGCTGTCGAGCGTGCCGACGTCCTGGCCCGACACGGTGTAGGTGCCGGTGCTCGGCCGGTCGAGGCAGCCGAGGATGTTCATGAGCGTCGACTTGCCCGAGCCCGAGGCGCCGACGATGGCCAGCATTTCGCCATGGCCGATGTCCAGGTCGACATCTTTCAGCACCTGGACCTCCTGCTCGCCCGAGGGAAAGCTGCGGCCGATGCCGCGCAGGGTCAGCAGCGGCTGCGTCACTGGCGCGGCCTCCGGTTGCCGCTGTCATTGCCGTCGGTCTTCTCCAGCGCCGAGGCGTCGCCGGTGATGACGTTGTCGCCCTCCTTCAGGCCTTCGAGCACCTGCGCCTGGAAGTTGTTGCTGATGCCCACGCGCACCTGCCGCTTTTCCACGCGCTGGTCGGGCAGGAGCACGCGCACTTCGTGGCGGCCATCCTTGTCGCGCGTGCCGAGCGCGGTGAGCGGCACGGTCAGCGCCTGCTTGGCCTCGCCCAGCAGGATGGCGACCTGCGCCGTCATGTCGACGCGCAGCGTGCGCTCGGGGTTGGGCACGTCGAACAGCGCGTTGAAGAACACGGCGTTGTTGATCTTCTCGGGCGAGGGCTGCACCGCGCGCAGCATGCCGTGGTAGCGCGTGTCGGGGTCGCCCAGGATGGTGAAGTACACCGGCTGGCCGGCCTTCACGCGCACCACGTCGGCCTCGGACACCTGGGCCTTCACGGTCATGGTCGACAGGTCGGCCAGCTTCATCAGCGTGGGCACCTGGAACGAGGCCACCACGGTCTGGCCTTCGAGCGTGCTGATCGACACCACGTCGCCGTCGATGGGCGCGACGATGCGGGTGTACGACAGGTTGGTCTGCGCCGAGGCCAGGGCCAGCTTCTGCTGGCGGATCTGCGCGTCGAGCGAGACGGCGTCGGCGCGCAGCGCGCGCAGCTCGGTGTCGGCGCTTTCCAGGTCCTGGCGCGCGGCGGCGTCCTGCGCCAGCATCTCGCGCTGGCGCGCCCAGGTGAGCTCGGCCTGCTTCACGCGCACTTCCTTGGCGAGCTTCTGGGCCTGCAGGTTCTCCAGCTTGGCCTGCTCCTGTGCGAGCGTGTTCTGCGAGATGACGGGGTCGATCTCGGCCAGCCAGTCGCCCTTCTTCACCGTCTGGCCGAGCACCACCTTCAGCGACTTGAGCTGGCCGGACACCTGCGCGCCCACCTCGACCTGCTTGAGAGCCTGCAGCACGCCGGTGGCGAGCACCGCGTTCTCCAGGTCGCTGCGCTGCACGGTGGCGGTCAGGTAGTCGCTTTTCTTCGACGGGCTCAGCCAGAAGAAGGCCGCGATGGCCAGCACGACGAGCAAGGCCAGGCCGACAAGGAGCTTGCGCGATCGTCGCGAAGGAGTGGTGGGCATGCAGTGAAGAAGTGGGATGAAACGGGCGGCGAGGCCCGGGAAGGGATGCGGTTCATCCTAGCCCCGGTTGCTGAAGGCCTGCTAAAGCATGCGTTTTGGCGGGCTTTTTGCACGGGCCTGCGGCCCCGCCAATGAAAACGGCGTGGCCCGCTGCCCTCGAAGGACAGCAGGCCACGCCGCATGAACTACTGAAAAAGAACTCAGCGCGCGGTGCGCCGGCGCAAGAGCAAGGTGAGCAGCAACAGCGCCAGCACTGTGAACGCGATGAACGACCAGTTCGCCAGCGTCAGGCCGAACAGCGACCAGTCGATCTTGGAACAGTCGCCGCCGCCGCGGAAGATCATCGGCAGCGCGCGCTTGAGCGGGAAGGTCTCGATCATCCCGTACAGGTCACGTCCGCACGAGACGACTTCGGGCGGATACCACTGCAGCCAGCTCTGCTGCGCCGCCGTGTAGGCACCGCCCACCGCCGCCGCCAGCGCCAGCACCCCGCCCGTCACCTGCAGGCCGCGGCTGTTGAACAGCGCCGCCAGGCCGGTGAACAGCGCCACCAGCATCAGCGCATAGCGCTGCACGATGCACATCGGGCAGGGTTCGAGCCCGACCACGTGCTGCAGATACAGCCCGAAGGCCAGCATGAGGACACAGGCCAGGCAGATCAGCCCGAGCGCGCGGCGCGGCGCGCCGAAGTACCAATGGATCAAGGAGATACCCAATCTTCTTCTACGAACACCCTGGCCTTGCGGGGGTTGGCGACGACGGTGTCGCCTTCCTTCAAGCCCAGGTCGCGGAACTGTTGCGCAGGGAGTTGCGCTTCGATGATGGTTCCGGAGCCCGGATTATCTGGATTCGTTTCGGTGGGCTCAAGTTCCAGCCGCGCGATCGGTCCGACCACGATCGCACGCGACAGCGTGGCGACGATGCCCGTGGCACCCGACACGTAGCGTGTCACATCCAGGTCATGCGGACGCACGTAGGCCAGCGCCTTGGCGTCGCGCGCGCTGCTGTGCTCGGGCGAGTCGATCCGCATGCCGTCCAGTTGCACGGCACCGTTGTCGGCCCGGCCGTGGAACAGGTTCACGTCGCCCAGGAAGCCATAGACGAACGGGCTCGCGGGCTTGTCCCACACGTCCTGCGGCGAGCCGACCTGCTCGATGCGGCCCTTGTTGATGACCACCACGCGGTCGGCCACTTCGAGTGCTTCTTCCTGGTCGTGCGTGACGAAGATCGAGGTGACGTGCAGCTCGTCGTGCAGCCGGCGCAGCCAGCGGCGCAGCTCCTTGCGCACCTTGGCGTCGAGCGCGCCGAAGGGTTCGTCCAGCAGCAGCACCTTGGGCTCCACCGCCAGCGCGCGGGCCAGCGCGATGCGCTGGCGCTGGCCGCCGGACAGCTGCGACGGGTAGCGGTCGGCCAGCCAGTCGAGCTGCACCAGCTTGAGCAGGTCGGTCACCTTGGCCTTGATCTGCGCGTCGCTCGGGCGCTCCTTGCGCGGCTTCACGCGCAGGCCGAAGGCGACGTTCTCGAACACGGTCATGTGGCGGAACAGCGCGTAGTGCTGGAACACGAAGCCGACCTGGCGCTCGCGCACGTGCACGTCGGTCGTGTCTTCGCCCGAAAAATGGATGCTGCCGGTGTCGGCCGTTTCCAGGCCCGCGATGATGCGCAGCAGCGTGGTCTTGCCGCAGCCCGAGGGGCCGAGCAGCGCGACCAGTTCGCCCGACTCGACGTCGAGGTTCACGTTGTTCAGCGCGCGGAAGTCGCCGAACTGCTTGCTGATGTTGCGGATTTCGATGCTCATGGTCTTGTTCTCTCGTCTTCTCAGGCCGCCGAAGGCTCGGGGGGACGCTCGGGCGGCAGCTCGGCGATGGCTTTCATTTCGCGCTCATGGCGCCACTCGATGACCGACTTGATCACCAGGGTGACCAGCGCCAGGATCGCCAGCAGCGAGGCCACCGCGAAGGCGGCCACCGACTGGTATTCGTTGTAGAGCACTTCGACGTGCAGCGGCATCGTGTTGGTCTGGCCGCGGATGTGGCCCGACACCACCGACACCGCACCGAACTCGCCCATGGCGCGTGCGTTGCACAGGATCACGCCGTACAGCAGACCCCACTTGATGTTGGGCAAGGTCACGCGCCGGAAGGTCTGCCAGCCGGTCGCGCCGAGCACGATGGCGGCCTGTTCCTCGTCGGTGCCCTGCGCCTGCATCAGCGGAATGAGTTCGCGCGCGATGAAGGGAAAGGTCACGAACACGGTGGCCAGCACGATGCCGGGCACGGCGAAGATGATCTTGATGTCGTGCTCCGCCAGCCACGGGCCGAACCAGCCCTGCGCGCCGAACACCAGCACGTAGATCAGGCCCGCCACCACCGGCGACACCGCGAACGGCAGGTCGATCAGCGTCGTGAGAAAGGCCTTGCCGCGGAACTCGAACTTGGCGATGGCCCACGCTGCGGCCACGCCGAAGACGAGGTTCATCGGCACCGCGATGGCGGCGGTGATCAGCGTGAGGCGGATGGCGCTCCACGCATCGGGTTCCTTCAGCGCCTCGAGGTAGGCATTGAGGCCCTTGCGCAGCGCCTCGACCGCCACGGCCGCCAGCGGCAGCACGAGGAACAGGAACATGAACGCCAGGGCGATGCCGATCAGCGTCCAGCGGACCCAGGCCGACTCGGTGGTGCCGGCCTGTGCGCGGCGGATGATTTTCGAAGGTGCGCTCATGTCAGGCTCCTGCGCGCTTGCGTTGCCATGCCTGGAGGCCGTTGATGACCAGCAGCAGGATGAACGACAGCACGAGCATCACCAGCGCGACCGCGGTGG
This sequence comes from Variovorax sp. GW460-12-1-14-LB1, assembly GCF_059423605.1. NCBI lineage: Bacteria > Pseudomonadati > Pseudomonadota > Betaproteobacteria > Burkholderiales > Comamonadaceae > Variovorax > Variovorax sp. GW460-12-1-14-LB1. The sequence goes on along the minus strand of NZ_JBWKYF010000037.1, from coordinate 38,705 downwards.
CGCCCGTGTAGTCGTACTGCTCCAGCTTGCCGATGATGATGAGCGGCGTGATCTCGGAAATCATCGGCATGTTGCCGGCGATGAAGATCACGGAGCCGTACTCGCCGATGGCACGTGCGAAGGCCATGGCAAAGCCCGTGAGCAAGGCCGGTGCAATCGCCGGAAAGATCACCTTGGTGAAGGTCTGCAGGCGCGTGGCGCCGAGCGAGGTCGCGGCTTCTTCCAGTTCTTTCTCGGTGTCTTCGAGCACCGGCTGCACCGTGCGCACCACGAAGGGCAGCCCGATGAAGATCAGCGCGATCACGATGCCCGCCGGCGTGAACGCCAGCTTGATGCCGTGCGGCTCGAGCAGTTGCCCGATCCAGCCGTTGCCCGCGAGCAGCGCCGTGAGCGAGATGCCGGCCACGGCCGTGGGCAGCGCGAACGGCAGGTCGACCAGCGCATCGACGATGCGCTTGCCCGGGAACTTGTAGCGCACCAGCACCCAGGCCACCAGCAGGCCGAACACCGCGTTCACCATCGCGGCGATCAGCGAGGCGCCGAAGGTCAGGCGGTACGAGGCCATCACGCGCGGCGCGGTCACCGACACCCAGAAGTGCTCCCAGGTCATCGTGAAGGTCTTGAAGACCAGCGCCGACAGCGGGATCAGCACGATCAGGCACAGATAGAAGACCGTGAAGCCGAGCGTGATGTGGAAACCGGGCAGCACGCGCTTGGCGCCCCCTGCCCGGTTGGCACGTGAAAAAGGCGCTCCCGCTGCCGGGAGCGCCGAAGAAGCAGCGCCGCTCATTTACTTCGCGCCGGGCGTGTAGAGCTTGTCGAACTGGCCGCCGTCATTGAAGTGCACCTTCTGCGCTTCGCTCAGGCTGCCGAACAGTTCCTGCACCGTGAACAGCTGCAGCGGCTTGAAGGTCGAGGCGTACTTCTTGAGCACGGTCTGCGAACGCGGGCGCAGCGCGTGCTTGGCGGCGATTTCCTGCGCTTCTTCGGAGTACAGCCAGTCGAGGTAGGCCTTGGCCAGCTCGCCCGTGCCCTTCTTCTTGACGGTGCGCTCGACGATGGCGACCGGGTTCTCGGCCACGATGGAGATCGACGGGTACACCGAGTCGACCTTGCCGGTGCCGAATTCGCGGTCGATCGAGACCACTTCGGATTCGAAGGTGATCAGCGCATCGCCGATGTTGCGTTGCAGGAAGGCGGTGGTCGCGTCGCGGCCGCCGCGTGCCAGCACCGGCACGTTCTTGAACAGCTTGCCGACGAACTCGGCGGCCTGGGCGTCGGTGCCACCCTTCTTCTTGATGTAGCCCCAGGCGGCCAGGTAGGCGTAGCGGCCGTTGCCGCCGGTCTTGGGGTTGACGATCACGACCTGCACGCCCGGCTTGACCAGGTCGTCCCAGTCCTTGATGCCCTTGGGGTTGCCGTTGCGCACCAGCAGCAGCATGGTCGAGGTGGTGGGCGATGCGTTCTCGGGGAACTTCTTGTTCCAATCCTTGGCGACCACGCCGGCGTTGGCCAGGAAGTCGATGTCGGTCGAGGTGTTCATGGTCACCACGTCGGCATCGAGGCCGTCGGCCACGGCACGCGCCTGGGCGCTGGAGCCGCCGTGCGACTGGTCGATCTTGACGTCCTTGCCCGTGGCCTTCTTGTAGTTCGCCACGAAGGCCGCGTTGTAGTCCTTGTAGAACTCGCGGGCCACGTCGTACGAGGCGTTCAGCAGCCCCGTGCCTTGTGCGAAGGCGGTGCTGCCGGCGAGTGCGGAGGACGCCAGCGCGAGCACGGCGACGAAGGTCTTGATTCTGGAAGTCATGTGGTTGCCAGGTTTTCTGAAAATTCACGTCCCGCCGACCAGGCGGCGGGTTCGTCGGTCAACGATTGCAGCAGGGCCAGGCCGAGCGGCCAGTCTCCGTGCCCCGAATCGATGTTGATGTGCCCCGCATTCTGCATGCGCACGAACTCGCTGCCCCAGGCGCGCGAATAGGCGCCCGCCAGGCGGATCGGGCAATAGGGATCGTTGCTGCTCGCCACCACGATGCTGCGGTACGGCAGCGCCGCGTAGGGCACGGGGGCGAAGTCGGACAGCACCGCGCGGCGCTCGGGGTCGGCCGGCGCCACCAGCAGCGCGCCCTGGATGCGGGCGGCGGCCTCGGGCGGCAGGTGCGCCGTGGCGATGCAGCCCAGGCTGTGCGCCGCGATGACCACGGGGCCTTCGCTTTCGAGCACCAGCTTGGCCAGCGCGGGCACCCAGGCATCGCGCTTGGGCGAGGCCCAGTCGTCCTGCGCCACCCGCGCCGCGCCCGGAATGCGTTCTTCCCACAGGCTCTGCCAATGGCCGGGCCCGGAGTCGCGCCAACCGGGCACGATGACGACACGAGTCTGCATGACGGCGCGGTCCTGCGGCTTCTTACTTGTTGGGCTGCGGCGTGATGCGCAGGTAAGGCTTGACGGCCTTGAAGCCCTTGGGGAAGCGCTCGGCCAGCTCGGCCGGGTCCTGGATGCTCGGCACGATGACGACGTCGTCGCCGTCCTTCCAGTTCACGGGCGTGGCGACCTTGTGGCTGTCGGTGAGCTGCAGCGAGTCGATCACGCGCAGGATCTCGTCGAAGTTGCGGCCGGTCGACGCCGGGTAGGTGATGGTGGTGCGGATGACCTTCTTGGGGTCGATGATGTAGACGCTGCGCACCGTGGCCGTGGTCGAGGCGTTCGGGTGGATCAGGTCGTACAGGTCGGCCACCTTGCGGTCGGCGTCCGCAATGATCGGGAAGTTGACGGTGGTGTTCTGCGTCTCGTTGATGTCCGAGATCCACTCCTTGTGCTTGGTGGCCGGGTCGACGCTCAGCGCGATGGGCTTCACGCCGCGCTTGGCGAACTCGCCCGACAGCGCCGCCGTCTTGCCGAGTTCGGTGGTGCACACGGGCGTGAAATCGGCCGGATGCGAGAAGAACACGATCCACGAATCGCCGGCCCACTGGTAGAAGTCGATCGGGCCTTCGCTGGAGTCCTGGGTGAAATTGGGGGCGGTGTCGCCGAGTCGCAGGGTTGCCATGGTCGCTCCAAGGAGGGGGTGAAGCCTTGGATTGTGCGAACCGCTGCTTCAATGGCAAACGAATATCTGTTTGTTTGGATATGACGTTTTTCGCATATAGAACCGGCAGAGGCCCACTATGACGCTATCTTTTAGATAGCAATCTGCCTCAGAACATCCGCATCTGCTCGCTTTGCAGGTGCTCGGACAGGAAGTCGATCAGCCGCCGCACCGCCGGCACCAGCGCCCGCCGCGCCGGAAACACCATGTGCGCCACCACCGGCGACGGCCCCCAGCCGGGCAGCACCCGCACCAGCCGGCCCGCCTCGATGTCGGCACTGCACATGTAGTCGGGCAGCAGGGTCACGCCGACCCCGCCCAGCGCGCCGAACTGCAGCGTCGCGAGGTCGTCCGCCACGTAGCGCGGCATGTGCACATGCACGTGGCTGCGCCCTTCCGGGCCTTCGAGTCGCCACTCCGAGCGCCCTTCCCCGTTGACCGACATGGCCGCCGTCGGCAGCTTCACGAGGTCGGCGGGCGTGTCGACCGGGCCCTGACTGGCCAGCAGCGCCGGGCTCGCGACCAGCACGCCGCGGCTGTGGCCGAAGGTCTTGGCCACCAGCACCGTGCTGTCCTCGATGGTCGGGCGCACGCGCAGCGCGATGTCGATGCCCTCCTCGATCAGGTCCACCGGCCGGTTGATGACGCGCATATCCACGCGCACCGCCGGGTGGCGCGCCATGAACACCGGCATCAGTTGCGCCAGCCCGCTGTGCGAGATGGTGACCGGGCAGGTCAGCCGCACCAGCCCGCTCGGCTCGGTCTGCACCTGCGCCACCGCCTCGGCCGCCGCCTGGGCCGCGTCGCGCATCGCCGAGGCATGCCGCAGGTAGATCTCGCCGGCCGGCGTGAGCGACAGGCGGCGCGTGCTGCGCTGCATCAGCTGCACGCCCAGCCGCTCCTCGAGCTCGGCCACGCGGCGCGACAGGCGCGATTTGGGGATGCCCAGCGCCCGGCTGGCAGCGGCAAAGCCGCCCCGCTCGGCCACCTCGGCGAAGAACACCATGTCGTTGAGGTCTTGCATGGCTTCATTGTCCTGCAAACAGAACGATCTGATCAAATTTTGGCTACTTATCAGCCACTCACATCAAAAATAGAATTCTCCCAACGCCGGCCACTTCTCAGCGCCGACACCTTGCACAGAAAGTGATTGATTGACATGAAGCTGCTCCACATCGACTCCAGCATCCTCGCCGCCGGCTCCACCTCGCGCCAGCTGACCGCCGAAACCGTCGCCGCATGGCGCGCCGCCCACCCCGACACCCAAGTCGAGTACCTCGACCTCGCCGTGGACGCGCCCTCCCACTTCGGCGTCGACGCCCTCGGCATCAAGACCGGCGTGCAGGCCCAGCCGACCGAAGCGCAGCTGCGCGAGAACGCCCTGTCGGAAAAGCTGGTGAGCCAGTTCCTGGCCGCCGACGTCGTGGTGCTCGGCGCCCCGCTGTACAACTTCACCATCCCGACCCAGCTCAAGGCCTGGATCGACCGCCTCGCGCAAGCCGGCCGCACCTTCAAGTACACCGAGAAGGGCCCCGTCGGCCTGGCCGGTGGCAAGACCGTGATCGTGGCATCGAGCCGCGGCGGCATCTACTCGACCTCGGAAGGCGGCCAGGCGGCCGAGCACCAGGAGAGCTACCTGAAGGTGATCTTCGGCTTCTTCGGCATCACCGACGTGCGCTTCGTGCGCGCCGAAGGCATCGCGATGGGTGACGCGCCCAAGGCCGCCGCCCTGGCCGCCGCCCGCGCCGACATCCTCGTGGCCACGACCGAAGCTGCGAACCAGACGACCGTCGCGCAAGCCGCCTGAAGCTTCCGCGGCCGGAACGGACTTGTCTGGCTGATGCAAAAGCCAACAGAACCAGTCGCTTAAGAAGCTGGATGTCATTGCCGCTTGGTTGAGCCCACGCAGCGTAGAGCTGTCTGGGCCAATCGAGCGTTCACTGTGCGCTACCTTCTGCAGACCCAAGAGCTTCAGCTGGAGAATCTTTTGCGGTAGTCCGCAGGTCCGACCCCGAGCCGCCGGTGAAACGCCCGGCGAAGACCGTCCCCATTGGCATAGCCTACTTCGTCGGCCAAACCCTTCAACGAAACGTTTGACTCCTCGATGCGCCTGCGCGCTGCGTCGATTCGAACGCTCTCGACATAGTCTGCAGGCGTCATGCCAGCCTCAAGTCGAAAAATCCGCGCAAAGTTCCGCTCACTCATCTTTGCTTGCAGGGCGAGCGCAGGCACGCTGAGGTCGGCCCGGAGGTTGCCCAGGACAAAGTCTTGAATCTCACGAATTGCGGAACGCTCGGCGGTCTGGGCCGCGAGATGCGCACTGAACTGGGACTGGCCCCCGGGGCGCTTCAGAAACATCACCATCTCGCGAGCCACGCGAAGTGCCAGATCGCGCCCATGATCTTCCTCGACCAGAGCGAGCGCGAGATCCATTCCGGCAGATACGCCCGCCGATGTGTAGAGATTCCCATCTCTCACGAATATTGCGTCAGCGTCGACGTCTGTAGTTGGATAGTCCGCGGCAAGTCGGTCTGCTGCATTCCAGTGCGTGGCCACCTTCTTTCCGCTCAGAAGACCGGCTGCTGCCAACACAAAGGCACCGCTGCAAACCGACCCGATGCGTCGCACCCTCCCACATTGCTGCCGAAGCCACGTCTTGAGCGCTTCGTTGCCCGTCACGCTGTGCACATCTGGACTTCCCGCAACCAGCAACGTGTCGATCGCACCTCGATGGCTGGCAATCGTGGCATCGATCATCAGACGCAGCCCGCTGCTGCTCTTGAGTGCCCCTTCATCTGGGGCGATGACCTGCACGCGGTACGCGCGCGGATCTCCCAGCTGCCTCGAAGCCTCGGCAAAGATGTCAGCCGGGCCGACAACATCAAGCAGCTGAACACGTGGGAAAGCAAGGATGGCTATACGCATCGGGGTGGCTCCGTCATGCACGCCATGGGCGCGCCGTGCCGGAAGTTTGGCGGGATCTCACGGGATTGGCAATTCAAGCCACGGGGTTTGACCATGCTGTAACGAGGTCGGCTGTATCTGCTTGAACATTGGCAGAAAAGAACGGAGGACTGCAGCCCGCGCCCTCGCCTGTTGGCGGAAACTTTCGCACATGGCACTTTCCGCCAACATACGGAGCAACAAATGACCGCCGATCTCCTCTCTGCCGAACAGCAGCCCCGCCCTGCAGTAACTGGTTCCATCCGAAATCTTCCTGTCAACCTTTTCGGAGCTGTCATGGGCCTCTCAGGCCTTGCACTGGGTTGGCGCCTGGCCACCCAGTCTCTTGGCTTTGGCGTGCAAGTCGCGGATGCCCTGAGCATCTTTTCCAGCCTCGTTTTTCTGGCCATCACGGTCGCGTATCTTTTCAAGCTGGTGAAGCATCCCGGCGCTGTCCTGGCCGAGTTCCGCCACCCCATCGCTGGCAACTTCTTCGGAACAATCACCATCTCGCTGTTGCTGCAGTCGGCCGTACTGGGCCACTACTTCGGGCAGGTGGGACTGGTGTTGTGGATCGTTGGCACCGTCACGACACTCCTGGTGAGCTACGTCGTCGTTTCCCGGCTGCTATCCGGCGGGGGTGACCCCTCGCACGCCGTGCCTGCCTGGTTGATTCCCGGTGTTGCCGCGCTGGACATTGCCGTGACCTTCGCCTACACCGATCTACCGGGCTCCGCCGAGACTTTGCGTGTCGCTGCCGGCATTGGCACGGCCCTCGCCTTGGTGATGTTCACGATGATCGTTGTGAGACTCGTGCAGCGAGAGCCGCTCGCTGCGGCCATGACGCCTTCTCTGATGATTCTCGTGGCCCCGTTTGAGGTTGGCTTCCTCGCCTACACCAATCTCACAGGCGAAGTCGACGCCTTCGCCGCAATGCTCTTTTACTTCGGTCTCTTCCTGTTCCTGGTTCTGGCGCCCAAAGTGTTTCGGCCGGGCATTGCGTTCGGTCCCGCTTGGTGGGCGATCAGTTTCCCCCTCGCCGCGCTCGTCAACGCTGCACTCAAATATGCGTCCGTGCAGTCATCACAGCCCCTGACGTGGCTTGCGTGGGGCTTGCTGATCCTGCTCACTGCGGCTCTGTCGCTACTGACTGTGCGGACCTTCCGTATCGTCTTCAATGGCAAACTCCTTGCGAACTGAAGTGACCGAAACTCAGCGCTCACCAAGAGGGTCGCAGCCCCTGTCACGAAGGCAGTTTGAGCAGGCACGCGGTACGCACAGCCAACGGCTTCTTGATCTCCGAGCCGCTCACAGCTTGCCGACAAGGCCGCCATACACCGTCAGTTTCGAAACCAAGGAGTCGCTTTGGCTGCAGGGTCAGGAAGCCTTGCATGCACAAGGACTCCGAGGAGAAGCGATTGGGAATGAAATCAGCAACTACGTTGCGATGGCTCCTGCACGCAACGAACTGATGGCGCGCATCACATTCGATCCCACGACCGGTCAACAAGAAGTTTCCTCAGCGTCTCGACGTGCCCAAGAAGCCGATGCCGAGCAGGCAACGGATCTGGTTTTCTGTGGGCATGCGGTAAGAGGCCAACTCAGTAAGCGCGCGTTTGGGCACGGCACAGCATCTGAGCTCGTCTTGTATGTCGGATTTCACTTGACGGACCAACAGGCCGCTCACTTCTGCCTCTTCAGCAGCAAGGTGTCCTTTCACGTTGGTCGCTCAAAGCACCGTGTTGCTTCTGTGCCCTTGATCTTGCGCATGCGACTCGCAGCCGAATGGGCCCAATCATGAATGCGGCGACCGCATGGTTAGCGCTTTTCGCTGCTGGGGGACTCGAAATCCTATTTGCCGTCGGGCTGAAATCGGCCACAAGATTCGACCGCCCTTGGGTGTTGGCAGGCACGATCGCTTCGCTTCTCGGCAGCCTGTCACTGCTCACCTTCTCGCTGAGGCATTTGCCAGTCGGTTCTGCCTACGCCGTGTGGACAGGCATCGGTGCGGTCGGAACAGCGATTGTGGGCATGGTTCTCTTGGGAGAGTCGGCTTCGGCACTCCGGCTACTTTGCATTGGGCTGATTGTCATGGGCGTAGTCGGGCTTAAATCGCTCCACTAGCGGTCCCGAAGAAACCCCTCGTCGTGAGGGGCGAGGAATCTTGTGCAACAGCTAGATAGCTCCGACACCGGAACGAAAAAGCCGCCCTTGGGGCGGCTTTTTCATGAGCGATTGCCTTGCGTTCAGGCTGCCGAATGGGCCTTGACCCAGGCCACGTACTTGTCCATCCAGCCCTGCAGGAACTTCTGCGTGCCTTCGTTGCCGATGTGGCCCTTGTCGTCGAACAGGCCTTCCTTGGCCTGCAGGAACACCTCGGGGCCGCCCATCGTGGGCGCGTCGAGATACGCCAGGATGTTGCGCAGGTGCTGCTGCGCCAGCGCGGTGCCGATGGCGCCCACCGAAATGCCGAGCACGCCGGTCGGCTTGCCGGCCCACACGCTCTGGCCATAGGGGCGCGAGGCGTGGTCGATGGCGTTCTTCAGCACGCCGGGGATCGAGCGGTTGTATTCGGGCGTGACGAACAGCACGCCCTGCGCGGCGGCCACTTCGCTCTTGAGGCGCTTCACCTGCGCGGCCTGGTTGCCGTCGTCGTCCTGGTTGTACAGCGGCAGGTCGTCGATGCGCAGGGTCTCGAACGTGAAGTCCGACGGCGCGAGATGCGCCAGCGCCAGCGCCAGCTTGTGGTTGAACGAATCCTTGCGCAGGCTGCCGACGATGACGGCGATCCGGGTCTGTGCCATGGGTGGAACTCCTTGAAATGGAAAAGGCTGTCGGAATGACCGGGACGATTATGCGAAGCGCTCAAGACCTTTTCCAGAAAAGTTCATGACAACCGGCGCACCCGCCTGCGCGCGGCGCACGACCCCGTGGGCCAGTCGGTCCAGCCCGGTGCACAGCAGCCAGTAGATCGCGCCCACCAGCACGAAGATCTCCGCCGGATAGACCATGGTGCGTGCATTCACCTGCGAGGCCACGAACGACAACTCGCCCACGCCCACCACGTAGGCCAGCGAGCTGTCCTTCACGAGCGTGACCCACTGGTTGACGAACGACGGCAGCATCATCCGCAGCGCCTGCGGCAGCACGACGTGGCGCAGCGTGCCCCAGCGCGTGAGCCCGAGCGACAGCCCCGCCGCCCACTGCCCCGCCCCGATGCCGCGGACGCCCGCATGCACCGCGTGCGCCAGGTAGGCGCCGCCCACCAGCGACAGCGCGCACATCACCGACAGCACGCCCGGCACGCTCACGCCCAGCGCGAACGGCAGCAGGAAGTAGGTCCAGAAGATCAGCATCAGCACCGGGATCGCGCGCAGGAAGGCCAGCCCCAGCGTCAGCACGCGCTTGAGCGGCCCTCGCGCCATGGCCAGCCCGATGCCCCACGCCAGTCCCAGCAACGCCGACGCGATGCCCGAGCCGGCACTGAGCAGCACCGTGAGCGCCGCACCGCCCAGCTCGCCCTGCGGAAAGGCGCCCCACAGCAGGTACGGCAGGCTGTCCCACAGCATGTGCAGCGCGTCGCTCATGCTGCCGCCCTCCCCGGCACCGCCGACTGCCGACGCGCAGCCCACGCTGCCAGCAGCTCGATCGCGCCGATGGTCACGATGTAGAGCAGCGTCGCCACGCCGAAGGCCTGGAAGGTCTTGAAGGTTTCCGCCTCGACCTGGCGCGAGGCGTACGACAGCTCGACCAGCCCCACGGCCATCGCGAGCGAGGTGTTCTTGACGATGTTCATGTACTGACCCAGCAGCGGCGGCAACGCGATGCGCAGCGCCTGCGGCAGCACCACTTGCGCCAGCACCTGCGCGCGCGTGAAGCCCAGCGCCTGCGCCGCCAGCGTCTGCCCCACGGGCACGCCGCGGATGCCCGAGCGGATGTCCTCGCCCACGTAGGCGGCCGCATACAGCGTGAGCCCGAGCAGCGCCGACAGAAGTTCGAAGGAAATGAAACGCCCCGCCAACAGCCCTTCGCGCAGCGCCTCGGGCAGCAGGCTGGGCGCGCCGAAGTACCAGAAGAAGAGCTGCACCAGCAGCGGCGTGTTGCGAAACAGCGAGACGTACGCACCGCTCGCGCGCAGCCACGCGGGCCGGCTCGACGAGCGCCCCGCCGCCACGACCACACCCAGCAGCGTGGCGCCCGCCGCCACCAGCAGCGAGGCGCCCACGGTCACGAGCCAGCCGTCGAGCAGCCAGCCGAGGTAATGGGGCGCGAGCAGGTGCTCGCGCAGGAAATCGCTCAAGGCCGCATCGATCCGGTCGTTGCGCGCCCCATCAGTTGGCGGCCACGCGCTGGTCGCCGATCTTCAGCAGGCGTGGCAGCGGTGCCTTGCTGTTGGGGCCGAACCAGGTGTCGTAGATCGCCACAGCGCGGCCGTTCTTCTCGCTGTCGACCAGCCAGGCGTTGAGCGTCTCGAGCAGGCGCGTCTCGCCCTTGGCCACAGCCGCACCGAGGTATTCCTTCGACACCGTGATCGCCGGAATCTCGTACTTCTCCTTGTCGGGAATCGCGTTCCACTGCGCCGTGAGCTTCACGCCGTCGTTGGTGATGGCCTGCACGTTGCCGTTGCGCAGCGCGGCCAGCGCAAAGGGCGAATCGTCGTAGAGCACGACCTTGGCGTCGGGGTAGTTCTTGCGCAGGTTCGACTCCATGGTCGTGCCCTTCTCGGTGCCGATGCGGATGTCCTTGATCTGCGCAGCCTCCTTCAGCACGCCCTTCTTCGCCAGGAACTGCTGGCCGACCAGGAAGTACGGCGTGGTGAAGTCCACGGCCTTGGCGCGCTCGTCGGTGATGGTGAAGCTGGCGAACACCACGTCGGCCTTGCCCGAGGTGAGCAGCGGGATGCGGTTGGCCGGGTTGGTCGGCACCAGTTCGATCTTCACGCCCAGGCTTTTCGCGAACTCGGTCGCCAGGTCGATGTCGTGGCCGACCTGCTTCTTGCTGGCCGGGTCGATGTAGCCGAACGGCGGGTTGCCGTCGAACGCGGCCACGCGCAGCACGCCGGCCTTGCGGATGTCGTCGAGCTTGTCGGCCCAGGCGATGTTGCCCAGGGTGGTGAGAGCGCCGATTGCCAGGGCCAGGCTGGAAACGGTGAAAGAGTGGATGTTGCGGGTCATGCCTGCGCTTCGCTGGAAGTGGAAAAAGAGAGCGCGACTCTAGGCAGCGCTGCGTGCAGCGCCAACGAAGCAATTTCCGCTTGCATATGCAGCGATGAGTTGCGCATGAACAAATGACAAAAGCTTCGTGGCGCGAGACAGCGTCGATCCCTAGAGTGGCCAGCCTCTGCCTTCCGACTGACTGCTTTTTTCTTCTTCGGCCGCGCGATGCGGCCCCGCTCTTCCCATGCACTTCCCACGCTCTTCCTCGCCCGCCGTCTCCCGGCGCCTTCTGCTTCGCGCCGGCGTCGGCGCCGCCGCCGTGGCCGCCTCGGCCCCGCTGTTCGCCCAGACGCGCGCCCGCACGCTGCGCATCGGCTACCAGAAGTTCAACACGCTCAACATCCTCAAGGGCACGGGCCTGCTCGAGAAGGCGCTCGCACCGGCCGGCGTGAACGTCGAGTGGCGCGAGTTCCTCGGCGGCAGCCAGCTGTCGGAAGCACTCGCGGCCGGCGCCATCGACTTCGGCCATGCCTCCGACGGCATCGGCGTGTTCCAGCAGGCCAGCGGCAAGGGCCTGGCCTACCTCGCGGCCGAAAGCCCCTACCCCGGCGGCGTCGGCTTTTTGGTGCCGCGCGACTCGCCGATCCGCAGCGTGCGTGACCTCAAGAGCAAGAAGGTCGTCACCGGCCGCGGCTACAACACGCAGTACGTGCTGATCCGCGCACTCGAGGCGGCCGGCCTGCGCTACGAAGACATCGAGCCGGTCTACATCGTCACGGCCTCCGACACCGTGGCCGCCTACCAGTCGGGCAGCGTCGCGGCCATCGGCCTGTGGGACCCGTTCCTGGCCGGCGCGCAGGTGGCGACCGAGTCGCGCCTGCTGTTCGACGGTACCGGCCTGAGCGGCAACCGCACCTACCACTTCGCCCAGCCCGCCTTCGCGCGCGCCAACGCCGACACGCTGCGCACCGTGTTCGCCGAACTGCGCAAGGCCAACGACTGGGCGCAGGCCCACCCCGGCGACGTGGTGGCCACGCTCGCGCCGCAGCTCAAGGTCGAGCCCAAGGTGCTGGCGCTGGCGACCGAACGACGGCACTATGGCGTCGTGGCGCTCACGCCCGCCATCGCCCGCGAACAGCAGGGCCTGGCCGACGTGTTCGCGCAGCTGAAGCTCATTCCCCAGCCCATCGCGGTGAAGGATGCGTTTCTCGACCTGAACCTTGTGTGACGACGAAACCTCTCGCCCCGTGACCCGTTCCCCTACTCATTACGACGCGATCGTCATCGGCCTGGGCGCCCTCGGCGCGGCCACCCTCTACCAGCTCTCGCAACGCGGTGCGCGCGTGCTCGGCATCGACCAGTTCGCGCCGCCGCACGACCGCGGCTCCTCGCACGGCGACTCGCGCATCACGCGGCTGGCCGTCGGCGAAGGCGACGAGTACGTGCCGCTGGTGCACCGCTCGCACGCCATCTGGCGCGAGCTCGAGGCGCGCACCGGCCGCCCGCTGATGACCACCACCGGCGGCCTCATCCTCGCGCCGCGCGACCGCGTGGCCGCGCACCACGGCAAGTCCGACTTCGTGCGCCGCACCATCGCCTGCGCCGAGCGCTTCGACATCGCGCACGAGGTGCTCGACGCGGCCGGCATCCGCGCGCGCTACCCGCAGTTCCACCTGCAGGGCGACGAGATCGGCTACCTCGAGCGCGACGCCGGCTTCGTGCGCCCCGAAGACGCCATCGCCGCCCAGCTCGCCGTGGCCCGCGCCGACGGCGCACAGACCCGCACCGGCGAGCGCGTGCTGGGCGTCGAGCCCGTGGGCAACGGCGACACCGTGCGCGTGCGCACCGAAACCGCGAGCTTCACCGCCGACCAGGTGGTGGTCGCGGCCGGCGCCTGGCTGCCCGCATTCCTCGGCCGGCAGGCGCGCACCGACTGGCAGGCCCACTTCTCGGTGCACCGCCAGGTGATGCACTGGTTCGATACCGGCCCCGCCGCCGCGGCCGACTTCGCGCCCGGGCGTTTTCCCATCTTCATCTGGATGTTCGGCGACGCGCAGGAAGACTACATGTACGGTTTTCCGGCCTCCGATGCGTCGCAGCCCGCGCTGAAGGTCGCCACCGAGCAGTACGTCGACGCCACCACGCCCGACGCGCTTGTCCGCGAGGTGAGCGCCGAAGAAACCGCCGCCATGTACCGCCACCGCGTGGCCGGGCGCTTTCCGCAGATCGCGGGGCACGCGCTCAAGGCCCGCGCCTGCATGTACACCGTCACGCCCGACCGCCGCTTCGTGATCGACGCGCTCGACGGCCTGCCGAATGTGCTGATCGTCTCGGCCTGCTCCGGCCACGGCTTCAAGCACTCGGCCGGGCTGGGCGACGCCATCGCCGACCGCGTGCTGGGGCGCGAGAGCGCGCACAACCTCGACCTGCGGCCCTTTGGCCGCGAGCGACTGACGACCTCGCAACACCCCTGAGGCGCCCGCGCGCGATCCGGGGCATCATCGCTTCCGATCTTCAGTTTCTTCGGAGGCAGCGCGCGATGCGATTCCTGATGGTGGGTGCGGGAGCACTCGGTGGCTACTTCGGCGCACGCCTGCTCGCGGCAGGCCGCGATGTGACCTTTCTACTGCGTCCCGGCCGCGCGGCCCAGCTGGCCACGACCGGGCTCATCGTGCGCAGCCCCTTCGGCGACCTCGACCTGCCCACGCCGAAGCACGTGCTGGCCGAGCAGATCGGCGGCCCGTACGACGTGGTCGTGGTCGGCTGCAAGGCCTACGACCTCGACGCCACCATGGATTCGTTCGCGCCCGCCGTCGGACCCGACACCGTCATCCTCCCGCTGCTCAACGGCCTGGGCCACATCGACCGGCTGGTCGCGCGCTTCGGCGAGGCGCGCGTGCTCGGCGGCCTGTGCATGATCTCCGCCACGCTCGACGACGAGGGCCGCGTGCAGCACCTGAACGACATGCACAGCCTGAGCTACGGCGAACGCGCCGGCGGGCGCTCGCCGCGCATCGACGCCATCGCGGCCCAGTTCGCCGGCGCGAACTTCACTGCCACCGCGAGCGAGACCATCGCGCAGGACATGTGGGAGAAGTGGGTCTTCATCGCCTCGGCCGCGGGCCTCACGAGCCTCATGCACGCCTCCATCGGCGACATCGTGGCGGCCGGCGGCGAAGACGTGGCGCTTGCGATCTTCGACGAGTGCTGCGCCATCGCCGCCCACAACGGCTTTGCCCCGCGGCCCGGCGCCCTCACGCGCGGCCGCGCGGTGGTCACGACCGCCGGCTCGCCCATGACCGCCTCGATGTACAAGGACATGGCCCGCGGCGCACGCGTCGAGGCCGACCACATCCTGGGCGACCTGCTTGCCCGCGCACCGCGCAGCGCCTCGGCCAAACCGTCGGTGCTGCGCACGGCCTACGTGCACCTGAAGGCCTACGAGTTCCGGCGCGCCCGCGAGGCCGGTTGAACGGCAGCAAGCTCATGGCCGACACGCTCGCCTTCCTCCATACCGCGCAGGTGCATGTGCAGACCTTCGGCAGCCTGGCCCGCGAGATCGCGCCCGAGCTGCGCGTGCAGCACCTGGTGATGGAAGAGCTGCTCGCCGATGCGCGCACCCTGGGCGTCGACCACGCCGGCCTGGTGGCACGCGTCCACGAAGCCATGCGCGACGCCGCCTCGGACGGTGCCTCCGTCGTCGTGTGCACCTGCTCGACCATCGGCGGCATCGCCGAGAAGACCGCCACCGGCGGCGCCTTTGCGGCCCTGCGCATCGACCGCGCCATGGCCGACCGCGCCGTGCGCAACGGCCCGCGCGTGCTGATCGTCGGCGCCGTCGAAAGCACCATCGACCCGACCCTGTCGCTCGTGCTTTCAGCCGCGCGGCAAGCCGGCGTCGGCATCCGTGCCAGCACGCTGCTGGTCGAGGATGCCTGGGTGCATTTCCAGTCCGGCGACATCGCCCGCTACGTGACCACGCTGGCCGAATCGATCCGCGCCGCAGCCGACGGCACCGACGTGATCGTGCTGGCGCAGGCGTCGATGGCGCCGGTGACGAGGTTGCTGGCGGACCTTGAAGTCGATGTGCTCAGCAGCCCGCAGTTGGGGGTGACGCATGCGGTGGCCACGCTGCGGGCCCGTCATGCGGCGTTGAATCCATAGAAAAGTATCTATTCAAATAGGAATTCATTTCTCTTTGATTCCTCAATGGCGAGTGGGATAATTTATCTATTCACATAGATATGCAATGCCACCGTCCACTCCGCCGTCCCTGAGCGCCGCGGCCCTCGCCTTCATCCGTTCGCAAGGCGCCGCCACGAGCGCCGAGCTGCAGGCGCGGCTGGGCATCAGCCAGGCCACCGCCTCGCGCACGCTGGCACCGCTCGTTCGCAGCGCGCAGATCCTGAAGGTGGGCGCTGCGCGCTCGCAGATGTACGTGGCACCCCGGCACGTCGAGCGTGTGGGCAGCGAAGTGCCGGTTGTCGAGATCGATGCCGCCGGCCAGGCCTCGCCGTTCGGACGCATCGTGCCGCTGCAGGGCGGGCGTTGCTGGATGGACGAGCAGCAAGGCCGCAGTGCGCTGCATGACGGCCTGCCGTGGTTCCTTGCCGACATGCGTCCCCAGGGCTTCATCGGCCGCGCCTTCGCGCAGGGGCATCCCGAACTCGGGCTACCGCCCAACCCCGAGCACTGGAACGACGACGACGTGCTGCAGGCGCTCGCGCTGTGCGGCGAAGACCTGCCCGGCAACCTCGTGGTGGGTGCCGAATCCTTCCAGCGCTTTCATGCGTTGGGCGCACGCGCCGCTCGCACTGTCTCCGTGAGCGACTACCCCGCCATGGCGGAGCGCGCGATGCAGGGCACCCTGCCCGGCTCTTCGGCCGGCGGCGAACAGCCGAAGTTCTGCACGATGCGCGATGGCCGGCAGGTCATCGTCAAGTTCTCGCTCGCAGGCACGTCGGCCCTGGACCGGCGCTCGCGCGACCTCCTCGTCAGCGAGCACCTGGCACTGAGCACCCTGGCGCAAGCGGGCGTCGCCGCGGCCACCACGCGCGTCTTCATCGAAGGCGGGCGCGTGTTCCTGGAGGTCGAACGCTTCGACCGTTCGGCCCGAGGCCGCGTCGGCATGGTGTCGCTGATGGCGTACGACGCGCAGCACGTCGGCAGAATCGACAACTGGGCCGCCACGGCCAACCGGATGGCCTCGCGCGGCCTGCTGCGCGCCGATGATGCTCAGCGCCTGCGCTTTCTCGAAGCCTTTGGCCGCCTCATCGGCAACACCGACCGGCACTACGGCAACATCTCGCTGCTCCTCGAAGGGAACGCGTGGCGTCTGGCGCCCGCCTACGACGTGCTGCCCACGCTGTATGCACCGACCAGCGGCGAACTGCCGGCGCGCGACCTGGCGGCCACCGGACTGCTGCCGACCGTGGACACCCTGCAGGAATGGCCGCACGCCCGGCACCTGGCCGGCGTGTACTGGGACACCGTGGCAGCCGACGACCGCCTCTCAGCGGCCTTTCGCACGCTGGCGCGGCAGAACCGGCGGCTCATCGCCGAACTGCCCGGCGCCTAACCCGCGCCTAGTCCGACTTCAGGATCGTCTCCCCCTTCAACGCCCCCATGTCGCGGATGTTGAAGCGGTGGCGCTTCCAGCCCGCCCAGGTGCGGCGGAAGTTGGCGAGGGAGATGCCGTAGTACAGCACCTTGAACATGCGCAGCGCGCCCCACATCGGCGTGCCCTTGTAGATGTCGCCGGCCAGCAGCGACATCAGCGCCTCCTTCACCCGGAACGGGTTGCCGGGGTACATGAACATGTCGCGGATGGTCGGGTTGGTCACGCGGTAGATGAACCACGAGTACTCGCGCGGGCCCTTGCGCATCATGGCCTCGAAGCCTTCGCGGGCGCGGGCCAGCTCGGCCGGCTGGTCGAGCGCGGTGGCCACCAGCTCGGCGCCGTCGAAGGCGCTGTGCATCGCCAGGTACACGCCCGAGGAGAACATCGGGTCGATGAAGGTGAAGGCGTCGCCCAGCAGCAGGTAGTTGTCGCCGGTGGCGTGCGTGCTCGAGTACGAGAAGTTGCCCGTGGCGTGCACGGCGTCGTCGACCAGCGTAGCGTTCTTCAGGCGGTCGGCCAGCACCGGGCACAGCGCGATGGTGTCGTAGAAGAATTCCTTCAGCGACTTCTCGCGCGTCTTCAGGTAGTAGGGCCAGCACACCGCGCCCACGCTGGTCGTGCCGTCGGCCAGCGGAATGAACCAGAACCAGCCGTGCGGAAACCAGCAGATGCTGATGTTGCCTTCCTTCTTGCCCTCGAGCCGCTCGGCATTCGTGAAGTGGCCGAACAGCGCGGTGCTGTTGTGGTCGGGGTTCTTCTGCTTGCAGCGGAATTTGTTGGCCAGCAGCGTGTCGCGGCCCGTGGCGTCGATCACGAAGCGCGCGCGCCAGCTGCGCTTGGCGCCATCGTCCATCACGGCCTGCACGGTGGCGCCGTCGGCGTCGAAGGCCACGTCGCGCACCTTGCAGCCTTCGAAGGCCTGGGCACCGCGCGTGGCGGCGTTGCGAAACAGCAGCTCGTCGAGCTCGGAGCGGCGCACCTGCCAGGCGGAGTCGAGCGACTTGTCCCAGCCTTCGGCGAACTCCACGTAGCTGCGGTGCTCGTGCTCGGGCGAGACGAACTCGATGCCGAACTTCGGCATGCCGATCTTCTCGACCTGGTCGCGCACGCCGAGCCTGTCGAACAGCTCGACGTTCGCGGGCAGCAGCGATTCGCCGATGTGAAAACGCGGGTGGTGCTCTTTCTCGACCAGCACCACCCTGCGCCCCTGCTGCGCCAGCAGCGCCGCGACGGTCGAGCCCGCGGGGCCGCCGCCGATCACGAACACATCGCAGGAATCGCTGACAGAAGAAGGAGCACCGGAAGAAGAAACCTGAGGCTGGGACATGCGAAGACAAGCAGCGTGATGGACAGCGACAGAGCATAGCGCGCCCGCATCGCACGACGCAAAACGGGCTGGCGGCGCGGGGCCGGAGGCGGCACACTGGCGGCCCGTTCAGCCCCCTACCCCTTGCGCACCATGACCCTGCACCGCCTTGCCCTGCTCGCTGCCCTCTGCGTGTCTGCCGCATGGAGCCATGCCGCGGGCTTCAGCTTCATCGAAGTGCCGGCCGACAAGGACGGGCCGGCCTTGCGCGGTGCCGTGTGGACGCCTTGCGAGGCGGCACCCGGCGAGATCGCGTTCGGCCTGATCGCCATTTCGGCCACCAAGGACTGCCCCGTCGCCGGCACGGGCCTGCCGCTGGTGCTGATGTCGCACGGCTCGGGCGGCTCGTTCCTCGGCCACCACGACACGGCGGCGGCGCTGGCCGACGCGGGCTTCGTGGTCGCCGCCATCAACCATCCGAACGACAACTTCCAGGACATGGAACGCCGGGGCCATCTCTCGACATTTGCCGCGCGGCCCGTCGACATGCGGCGGCTGGCGGATCACATGCTCAAGACGTGGCCCGGGCACACGAAGCTCGCCGCCGATCAGGTCGGCTTCTTCGGCTTCTCCCGCGGCGGCTACACCGGCCTCGTGGCGACGGGCGCAGTGCCCGACTTCAAGCTGGGCCTGCGCTTTTGCACGCCGGCGTCGAAGATTCCGTTCTGCGGCCAGATCCAGCGCCAGGAACTGCCTGCGCCGCCGGTGCGCGATGCGCGCATCAAGGCAGCGGTGATCGTCGACCCGTTGAGTTTTTTCGATGCCGAGGGGCTTAAGCAGGTCACGGTGCCCATCCAGCTCTGGGCTTCCGCGCGCGGCGGCGACGGGGTGACGCTGGACGACGTCGAAGCGGTTCGCCGCAACCTGCCTTCCGCGCCGGACTGGTACGTGCCCGCGAACACTGCGCACTTCGCCTTCCTGGCGCCCTGCGCGCCGGCCATGGCCAAGGCCTTGCCGGAGATCTGCAGCGATGCCGGCGGCTTCGACCGCGTCGCCTTCCACGCCGACTTCAATGCCAAGGTGCTCGCCTTCTTCAGGCAGCACCTGGCATCGAAGCCCTGAGCCGACTCAGCGCGTGCGCCGCTGGCCGGCGAGCCGCCGCACCACCGTCACCAGCCGGTCGATCTCGTCGAAGGTGTTGTAGAACGCCAGCGACGGCCGCACCGTGGTCTCGACGCCGAAGCGCCGCAGGATCGGCTGCGCGCAGTGGTGTCCCGTGCGCACCGCGATGCCCTCGTCGTTGAGCGCGTGGCCCACCTCTTCGGTGGTGTAGCCGTCGAGCACGAAGGACATCACGCTGGCCTTGTCGGCCGCCGTGCCGATCAGCCGCACGCCGGGAATCGCGCCCAGTTGGGCCATGCCGTACACCAGCAGGTCGTGCTCGTAGCGCGCGATGTTCTCGATGCCGACCTTGTTCACGTAGTCGATGGCCGCGCCCAGGCCCACGGCATCGGCGATGTTGCCGGTGCCGGCCTCGAACTTGTTCGGGATCGGCTGGAACACGGTCTTCTCGAAGGTCACGTCGGCAATCATGTTGCCGCCGCCCTGCCACGGGGGCATGTCTTCGAGCACTTCGCGCTTGCCCCAGACCACGCCGATGCCGGTCGGGCCGAACACCTTGTGGCCGGAGAACACGAAGAAGTCGGCGCCGAGGTCCTGCACATCGACCCGCATGTGCGAGACCGACTGCGCGCCATCGACCAGCGCCTTCGCGCCCGCGCGGTGCGCCAGCTCGACGATCTCCTTCACCGGCACCACGGTGCCCAGTGCGTTCGAGACCTGCGTGACGGCGACGATCTTCGTGCGGTCCTTGAGCAGCTTGCGGTATTCGTCGAGCAGCACCTGGCCCGAGTCGTCCACCGGGATCACGCGCAGCTTCGCGCCCTTGGCGGCGGCGAGCTGCTGCCACGGCACGATGTTGGCGTGGTGCTCGAGGTTCGACACGATGATCTCGTCGCCCTCGCCCACGTGCTGGCCGCCCCAGCTCTTGGCCACGAGGTTGATGGCCTCGGTGGTGCCGCGCACGAAGATCACCTCGTCGACTTCCGGCGCATTGATGAACTTGCGGACGCGCTCGCGTGCGCCCTCGTACGCATCGGTCGCACGCGCAGCGAGTTCATGCGCCGCACGATGGATGTTCGAGTTCTCGTGCTCGTAGAAGTACGCGATGCGGTCGATGACCGATTGCGGCTTGTGCGTGGTGGCCGCGTTGTCGAACCACACGAGCTGCTTGCCGTTCACCCGCTCCTGCAGGATCGGGAAGTCGCGGCGCACGGCGTGCACATCGAACGGCGGATGCTGGCCGCTGCCGGCCAGCGGCACTGCATCGGGGCCACGTGGATCGGGCTTGGCCGGTGTGACAAAGCCGTTGGGCAGACGCACTGCATCGACGAAGTAGAACTGCGCGTCGCGTCCGGCCGGTGCCGAAGGCGGGCTCGGCGGCAACGCAGGCTGCACCGTCGGCGCGGCAAGACCCGCGAACGGATCGTGGATCGCGAAACCGTCACTGGCGCTGGCCATCGGATGCCCGTAGCTGTTGTTCAGGAAGTAGAACGGCGATGCGGAGGCCGCCTGCGGCGACGCGGGCGCCCCCACCTGCTGCGGCACGCCTTGCACCACGCCGCCCGAGCGCGGCTCGAAAGCCGGCGCCACCGACAGCACCGTGTCCGGCACGCCGTTGCCCGCCAACGCATGCGGCAACAAGGCCGGCGCGCGGTTCGCGAGCGACGGCAGCTGCGTCGGCGATGCCGGCAGCACATTGGCGCCCGGAATCTGCCCCTGCGGGATCGGCGTGCCCGGCACGCTCGGCCCGAAGCCGGCGGGGCTCACCAGCGGCGAGCCCGGCGGTGCGACGTTGGCGGGAAACTGCGCGCCCGGCGGCGCGGAGAACATGGCGCTGGCCATGCGCGCGAGAACGGCCGGATCGAACGGCGCCTCGCCCGGGAACGTGGGTGTGCTGCTCACCGCGGCTTACTTGTAGGTGTCGGGATAGTCGTGGTACTTGCCGATCTCGACGTCGTCGAGCACGGCGAGCGCGTCGGTGGTCAGCACCGCGAGCGAGCAGTACAGCGAGATCAGGTACGACGCGATCGCGTGGTTGTTGATGCCCATGAAGCGCACCGACAGCCCCGGGCTCTGCTCGCCCGACAGGCCCGGCTGGAACAGCCCCACCACGCCCTGGCGCTTGTCGCCCACGCGCAGCAGCAGGATCTTGCTCTTGCCGTCGGCCACCGGCACCTTGTTCGACGGAATCAGCGGAATGCCGCGCCAGGTGATGAACTGCGAACCGAACAGGCTCACCGTGGGCGGCGGCGTGCCGCGGCGCGTGGCTTCACGACCGAAGGCGGCAATGGCCAGCGGATGCGTGAGGAAGAACGCGGGCTCCTTCCACACCTTGGTCAGCAGCTCGTCCAGGTCGTCGGGCGTGGGCGCGCCGGTCAGCGGGAAGATGCGCTGCTCTTCGCTCACCTGGGCCAGCAGGCCGTAGTCGGGGTTGTTGATGAGCTCGCTCTCCTGGTTCTCCTTGATCGTCTCGATCGTGAGGCGCAGCTGCTCCTTGATCTGGTCGTGCGGGCTGCTGTACAGGTCGGAGATGCGGGTGTGCACGTCGAGCACGGTGCTCACGGCATTGAGGTAGTGCTCGCGCGGGTTCTCTTCGTAGTCGACGAAGGTGCGCGGCAGCTGGTTCTCTTCTTCGCGCGAGGTGCAGGTGACCTTGATCGACTCGGGGTTCTTGACCTTGTTGACGCGGTAGATGCCCGCTTCCACCGGCACCCACTGCAGCAGGTGCGTCAGCCAGCGCGGGCTGATGGTCTCGAGTTGGGGAACGGTCTTGGTGGCGTTGGCTAGCTGGCGGGCGGCGTTGTCGCCAAGGGCGGTGGTACCACCGACTGTTGCACTCATGGATCAAGGCTCCGTGGGTTGAGGAAAAAGTGATCGCCAGTGTCTGGCGACCACGGGTTTCCCCTCAACAGGCTATAGCCGCCAAGTTGATCCGCCGTGCAAGGCGCGACTGCTCCAGTTGCTCGCAACGCGCGAGCAGGTTGACGATGTTGATGCCCAGCGCGGTGGCCAGCTTCTGCGCCGTGACGATCGACGGGATCACGCGCCCGCGCTCGATCTCGCCCACGTACGAGCGGTTCAGATCGGAACGCTCGGCCAGCTCTTCCTGCGACCAGCCCTGCCCTTCGCGCAGCTGGCGCACGGTGACGCCGAAGTCTTCGACGAAGGCTTTCATACGCTGCCCGCCTTCGGTGCGCTGTTGTTCTGCAGGCTGGCCTGCGTGACGCTGGCACCGGGCTTCACGTCGTCGGTGATCCACACGTTGCCGCCGATGACCGCGCCCTTGCCGAGCGTTACGCGGCCCAGGATGGTGGCGCCGGCATAGATGACCACGTCGTCCTCCACCACCGGGTGGCGCGGCAGGCCCTTCTGCAGGTTGCCTTCGGCGTCGGTGGGGAAGCGCTTGGCGCCGAGCGTGACGGCCTGGTACAGCCGCACGCGCTTGCCGATGACGGCCGTCTCGCCGATCACGACGCCGGTGCCGTGGTCCATGAAGAAGCCCGCATCGATCGTCGCGCCCGGGTGGATGTCGATGCCGGTCTGCGCATGCGCCAGCTCGGCCACGATGCGCGCGAGCAGCGGCAGGCCGAGCTCGTAGAGCCGGTGCGCGAGGCGGTGATGGATCATCGCGAGCACGCCCGGATAGCACAGTAGAACCTCGTCGACGCTGCGCGCGGCAGGGTCGCCCTGGTAGGCCGCGAGCACGTCGCTGTCGAGCAGCCGACGCAGGCCCGGCAGCGCGTTCGCGAACTGGCGCACGGCTTCGGTGGCCGCTGCGTCGATCTCGCTCGCGGGGCGCGGCGCCAGCCGTGCGTTGAAATTCAGCTCGAGCCGCGCCTGCACCAGCAGCGCCTGCAAGGCGGCGTCAAGCGTGTGGCCCACGTAGAAATCCTCGCTCTCGTGGCGCAGGTCCGGTGGGCCCAGCCGCATCGGAAAGAGCGCGCCCTTGAGCGATTCGACGATCTGCGCCAGCGCATCGCGCGACGGAAACTCGCGCGCACCGGGCTCGCGCGAACGGCGCTGCGAATCGCGCCACTCGTCGCGCACCTCGTGCAGGGCGCGCACGATGTCACTCACTTCGAATTGAGCCATGTGTGTTTTCCTCCCGTGTGTTTCTATCGGTGTGGGTTCAGTCCTGCACCCACGGCAGGCCATGGAAACGCCAGCCGTCGGACCCGCCGCGATGCTGCCGCGCATCGATCTCGCCCTCGAAGCCTTCGAGCACGTTGAACACCTGCGTGAAGCCGGCCTTGGCCGCGGCTTCGGCCGCCAATGCGGAGCGCTTGCCGCTGCGGCACAGCAGCAGCACCACGGCTTCCTTGCCGCCGTCCTTGGCCAGCTTGGCTTCGAGCTCGCGCACGAAGCGCGGGTTGCGGGTGAGCGCGGTGCCTGTGGCCCAGGCCACGTGCAGGCTGTCGGGCACGTGGCCGACGAACTTGCGTTCTTCGCCGGAGCGCACGTCCACGAGCAGGGCGTGGCCGTCCTGCACCAGCTGCCAGGCCACGGGGGGCGTCACGCCGCCGGCGTAGGGCCAGTTCTTTTCGATGGCTTGAGCGCGCGCCTGTTCGAGGGCGGGCGGCAAGGCGATGACGTCTTCAACTTCCACGGACATGCGGTTCGGCTCCTGTTGTACGTTGGTCATTCCATCTTCCTTGATGGCGATAACCACCACTGTAGGAGTGCGAAGGCCAAGGTCAAACGACTCAAAAGTCGATTCTTAACAACCTTGTGATCTATGGGGTGCTGGGCGTGGGTGCTTCAGGGCAACGCTCCCGCCGACGGGGTACCTTGCTCCGCGAATGTCCCCCGCCCTTCGGGCTCCTCCTTGATTTCGCTGCGCAAGGCACCCCATCGACGTGAGCGTCATGCGCAGCGGTCGTTGATCGGCGAGCACAACGACAGCGCCCGGTGTGCTCAGGACACTGGGTGCTTCCCGCAGCGAAATCAAGGAGGAGCCGAAGGCGGGGGACATTCGCGGAGGGAAGTACCCGGTGGCCTGGGCACGCGCCCTGAACCACCAGACGTGAAAAACCCCGGCACCAAAACAGCACCGGGGAATCGCAAAGCCCGAGGGTCCGTCAGAGCTTGGCGATCGAAACTTCGGTCGACTTCACGAGTGCGACCACGTCGGAGCCCACCTTCAGCTGCAGCTCGTCGACCGAGCGCGTGGTGATGACGGAGGTGACGATGCCCCAGGCGGTTTCGACATCGACTTCGGAGACGACGTCGCCGCGGATGATCTCGCGGACCTTGCCCTTGAACTGGTTGCGGACGTTGATGGCTTGGATGGACATGGTGATTTCTCTTTCAGGGTTGACAGGGGTTGTGAGTGAAAACGGCCGACGCTCAGACGATCTCGGCCACGTCGTCGAACGCCAGCCGGGGCCCGCGCTCAAAGGTGCCGGCGTGGTCGGCCACACCGAGGTTGACGAGGAAGTTCGCGCGATAGCGGCCGTCGGGGAAGAAGGCCTTGTCGACCAGGTCGGCGTTGAAGCCCGACTGCGGCCCCGCGTCGAGCCCGAGCGAACGCGCCGCCAGGATCAGGTAGGCGCCCTGCAGGCTGCTGTTGCGAAAGGCCGTGGCCTGCGCGGCTTCGGCGCTCTTCTCGAAGAAGGGCTTGGCGTCGTAGGCCGGGAACTGCGTGGGCAGGTGCTCGTAGAAGCGCGTGTCGTGCGCCACGATCACCGTCACGCCGGCCTGCAGCGTCTGCGCGGTGTTGCCCGCCGACACCGCCGGCTTGAGCTTCGCCTTGGCCTCTTCGCTGCGCACGAACACGTAGCGGGCTGGCTGGGCGTTGTAAGCGGTCGGGCCCCACTTCACGAGGTCATAGAGCTGGTGGATCAGCGCGTCGGTCACGGGCACCGGCTTGAAGGCGTGCACGGTGCGCGCCTTGCGAAACAGCTGGTCCAGCGCGGCGTCAGGAATGGCTTGCAATGTGGTCATTTCTTGGAACGCTGTGTCAGTTCGATGCGGCGGCCAGGGCCTGGTCGAGGTCGGCGATCAGGTCGTCGATGTGCTCGATGCCCACCGACAGGCGCACCGTGTCTTCCGTGACGCCGGCCCTTGCCAGCTCTTCGGGCGACAGCTGCCGGTGCGTGGTCGATGCAGGGTGCGTGGCCAGGGAGCGCACATCGCCGATGTTCACCAAGCGCGTGAAGAGCTTCAGCGCATCGAGGAACTTCGCCCCGCCCTCGCGGCCCGCGCCGATGCCGAAGGTCAGCACGCCACTGGACTTGCCGCCGAAGTACTTCTTCGCCAACGGGTAGTCGGCATGGTCTTCGAGCGCGGCGTAGTTCACCCAGTTGACGGCCTTGCTCTGCTTCAGGTGCTGCGCCACCGCCAGCGCATTGCTGCTGATGCGGTCCATGCGCAGCGCCAGCGTCTCGATGCCCTGCAGGATCAGGAAAGCGTTGAACGGCGAGATGGCCGCGCCCGTGTTGCGCAGCGGCACCACGCGCGCACGGCCGATGTAGGCGGCCGGGCCGAGTGCCTCGGTGTAGACCACGCCGTGGTAGCTCACGTCGGGCTCGTTCAGGCGCTTGAAGCGCTCCTTGTGCTCGGCCCACGGGAACTTGCCCGAATCGACGATGGCGCCACCGATGCTGGTGCCGTGGCCGCCCAGGTACTTGGTGAGCGAATGCACCACGATGTCGGCGCCGTGCTCGATGGGCCGGCTCAGGTACGGCGAGGGCACGGTGTTGTCGACGATGAGCGGCACGCCATGGCGGTGCGCAATTTCGGCGATGGCCGCGATGTCGGTCACGTTGCCCGCCGGGTTGCCCAGCGACTCGACGAACACCGCCTTGGTGCGCTCGTCGAACAGCTCCTCGAAACTGCTCGGGTCGCGGTGGTCCGCGAAGCGCGTGGTGATGCCGAACTGCGGCAGTGTGTGAGCGAACAGGTTGTAGGTGCCGCCGTACAGCGCCGTGCTGCTGATGATGTTGTCACCGGCCTCCGCGATGGTCTGGATCGCGTAGGTCACGGCCGCCTGGCCCGAGGCCAGCGCCAGCGCCGCGATGCCGCCTTCGAGCGCGGCCACGCGCTGTTCCAGCACGTCCTGCGTCGGGTTGTTGATGCGGGTGTAGATGTTGCCCGGCACCTTCAGGTCGAACAGGTCCGCGCCGTGCTGCGCGCTGTCGAAGGCATAGGCCACGGTCTGGTAGATCGGTGGCGCGACCGCGCGGGTGGTCGGTTCGGGCGAATAGCCGGCGTGGACCGACAGGGTTTCGAATTTCCAGTTCTGCGACATGCGACTGCCTTTCAAAGGGGGAATGGATGAAACGACTCAGATCGCCCAGCGCAGGGCGTGGGCCTGGGGCGTGAGCCAGCTGGCATCGGTGCTTTCCACATCGGTCTCTTCGGACTTCTGCAGCACCCGGTCGAGGATTCGTTTTTCGATCGCGGCAAAGGCCGGGTCGCCCTGCGAGCGCGGACGCGCCAGCGCGATGTTCTCGTCAAGCGCGATGCGGCCGTCCTCGATGAGGATCACGCGGTCGGCCAGCGCCACGGCTTCCTGCACGTCGTGCGTCACCAGCAGCGCGGTGAAGCGGTGGCGCTGCCACAGGTTCTCGATGAGGCGGTGCATCTCGATGCGCGTGAGCGCGTCGAGCGCGCCCAGCGGCTCGTCGAGCAGCAGCAGGCGCGGGTGGTGCACCAGCGCACGCGCCAGGGCCACGCGCTGGCGCTGCCCGCCCGACAGGCGCGCCGGCCATTCGTTCTCGCGGTCGGCCAGGCCGACCTGCGCCAGCACTTCCTTGCCGCGCGCCTTGGCGTCGTTCGGCAGGCCCAGCGTCACGTTGTCGAGCACGCGGCGCCAGGGCAACAGGCGCGCCTCCTGGAACATGATGCGCGTGTCGTCGTGCAGGCCGCTCACGGCCTTGCCGTCGGTGTACAGGCCACCAGAGGTGGCTTCTTCGAGGCCCGCGATGAGCCGCAGCAGCGTGCTCTTGCCGCAGCCGCTGCGCCCCACGATGGCGATGAACTGGCCCGGCTCGATGGTCAGCTGCGTGTTGCGCAGCACCTCGCGCGCGCCATAGCGCTTGTGCAGGCCGCGCGCCTCGAGGCGCACGCCACCGGCGATGGCTTGGGGTTGGATGTCTTTGAGAACGGCACTCATGAATTCAGGCCCCGGGGTTGAACAGCGCCACGTTCAGCGCATCGATTTTTCTGGGCAGCAGCTTCTCGGCGAAGAAGGCATCGGCGATGCGCTGCTGTTCGGCCAGCCCGCCGGCCACCACCGGCCGCACGGCGTAGCTGCGGCGGCTGTTGGCCTGCTCGATGGTCGGGGCGTCGAGCCCCCACACGGGTGCGAGCAAGGCCGCGGCTTCCTTCGGGTGCTGCTTGACCCACTTACCGGTCTTCTCGAGTTCGGCGTAGACCACGCGCAGCACGTCGGGCCGCGCCTTCGCGAACTTGGTGCTTGCCAGGTAGTAGCGCTGGTACGACGCGATGCCCGCGCCGTCGGCCAGGATGCGCACCTTCGACTGGCGCTGGGCGGCGGCCAGGAACGGGTCCCACACGACCCAGGCGTCGATGGCGCCCTTCTCGAAGGCGGCGCGGCCGTCGGCGGGCGTGAGGTACGCAGGCTCGATGTCCTTGAACGACAGGCCGGCCTTCTCGAGCGCGGCGATCAGCAGGTAGTGCGCGCCGGCCGCCTTTGCAAAGCCGACCTTCCTGCCCTTGAGATCGGCCACGGTCTTGAGCGGCGACTCGTCGCGCACGACGATGGCCTGCGCGGCGGGCGACGGCGCTTCCTGCGCCAGGAAGGTCAGGTCCGCACCGGCCGCTTGTGCGAACACGGGCACGGTGTCGGCCACGTCGGCGCTGATGTCCAGGTTGTCGAGGTTCAGCGCCTCCAGCAGCGGCAGGCCGCTGGTGAACTCGTGCCAGCTCAGGGTGACGTTGAGCGGTGCGAGCTGCTTCTCCAGCGTGCCCTGCACCTTCAGCAGTGCGATCAGCGTGGACGACTTCTGGTAGCCGAAGCGCACCGTGGCGGGCCGTTGTTGCTGTGCCAGCACGGCACCGGCGCTGAGCGCACCCAGCGTCGCAATGGCGGTACGGCGATTGATGATTTGGTTCATGTGCCCTGCCCTCACTTCGCCGGCTTCTTCTGGTAGCCCGGGTGCCAGCGCAGCCACCACTGCTCCAGGCCGCGTGCGAACAGGTCGGCCAGCTTGCCGAGCAGCGCGTACAGCAGGATGCCCACGAGCACGATGTCGGTCTGCAGGAACTCGCGGGCGTTCATCGTGAGGTAGCCGATGCCGGCCTGCGCCGAGATGGTCTCGGCCACGATGAGGATCACCCACATCAGGCCCAGCGAGAAACGCAGCCCCACGAGGATCGACGACAGCGCGCCCGGCAGGATCACCTCACGGTACAGCTGCCAGCGCGACAGGCCGTAGGTGCGGCCCATCTCGATGAGCTGCGGATCGACGTTGCGAATGCCGTGGAAGGTGTTCAGGTAGATCGGGAAGAACACCGACACCGAGATCAAAAAGAGCTTGGCCGATTCGTCGATGCCGAACCACAGGATCACCAGCGGAATGAGCGCCAGCGCCGGGATGTTGCGCACCATCTGGATGGTGGAGTCGAGCAGCGTCTCGAAGAACTTCACCGAGCCGGTGAGCAGGCCCAGCGCGAGCCCCGCACCGCCGCCGATGGCGAGCCCCGCGAGCGCACGGCCCGCACTCACCTTCACATGCGTCCAGAGCTCGCCGGACACGGTGAGCGACCACGCGGCCTTGACCACGTCCAGCGGCGCCGGCAGCACGCGCGTCGAGAGCCAGCCCAGCGACGAGGCGATCTGCCAGACGACGATCAGCCCCACGGGCACCAGCCACGGAATGAGCCGCTTCGCGACGTTGAGGCCGAAGCCTCGCAATGCGTCCCCTGCGGTGTTCGATGCCGGCGCCACCGCCGGCAGTTCCTGTACTTGTTCGGTCATGCGTGTCCTCAGCTTTGCGAGACGAGTCGGGAGGGCGCGTCGAGGTTGGCAACGACCTCGCCGAAGGGGCCGCTCAGCGTGCCGCCCGCGAGTTGCGTCTTCGCCTTGCGCGAGAGCAAGGGGAACACCAGCTCGGCGAAGCGGTAGGCCTCTTCGAGGTGCGGGTAGCCCGAGAAGATGAACTTGTCGATGCCCAGCGCCGCGTATTCCTCGATGCGCGCCGCCACGGTCTTGGCGTCGCCGACCAGCGCCGTGCCCGCGCCGCCGCGCACCAGGCCCACGCCCGCCCACAGGTTGGGCGCAATCTCCAGGTCGGCGCGCCCACGCTTGGCGCCGCCGGCGTGCAGCGCGGCCATGCGGCGCTGGCCTTCGGAATCCATGCGCGCAAAGGCGGCCTGGGCGCGCGCGACGGTCTCGTCATCAACGCGGCTGATGAGTTCTTCGGCGGCCTTCCAGGCGGCGTCTTCGGTCTCGCGCACGATCACGTGCAGGCGGATGCCGAACTGCACGCTGCGGCCCTGGCGCTCGGCGCGGGCGCGCACGTCGGCGATCTTCTTGGACACTTCCGCGGGCGGCTCGCCCCAGGTCAGGTAGGCATCGACCTGCTCGGCCGCGAGGTCATGCGCCGCCGCAGAAGAGCCGCCGAACCACACGGGCGGATAGGGCTTCTGTACCGGCGGAAACAGCAGCCGCGCGCCCTTCACGCTCAGGTGCTTGCCTTCGTAGTCGTAGGTGCCGGTCTCGTGGCTGCGCGCGATGATCTCGCGCCAGATGCGGATGAACTCGGCCGATTGCTCGTAGCGCGCCGCGTGGTCGAGGTACACGCCGTCGCCTTCCAGCTCGGCCTGGTCGCCGCCGGTGACGAGGTTCACGAGCAGGCGCCCGCCCGAGAGCCGGTCGAAGGTCGCGGCCATGCGTGCGGCCAGGCTGGGCTGGTGCAGGCCCGGGCGCACCGCCACCAGGAACTTGAGCTTCTTCGTCGCGCCAATGAGGCTGGACGCGATCACCCACGGGTCTTCGCAGGAGCGGCCGGTGGGAATCAGCACGCCTTCGTAGCCGAGGTGGTCGGCCGCGCCGGCGATCTGCTGCAGGTACGGCAGGTCGACGGCGCGCGCGCCTTCGCTCGTGCCGAGGTAACGGCTGTCGCCGTGCGTGGGGAGGAACCAGAAGATCTGCATCGGAAACTCTCGATCGTTCGTTGGCTTGCCCGTTCAGACGGCAAGCAGGAAAGGAAGGCGGCGCGCCGCGGACACGACACCCCAGGCGCGCGCCGTGATGGCCAGCACCTGGCCGGCGCGTTCGTGCAGCGCAGTCGACACGGCGGCCATCACGCGATCCCCGCGCCGGCGGCTTCGAGCACGTTGATCTTTTTGGGAATCAGCTTGAGCGCGAAGAAGGTGTCGGCGATCTGCTGCTGCTCGGCCAGGATGGCCTTGGTGATCGGGCCCGTGCCGTAGGCCGTGCGGCCTTGCGACAGGTCGGCCACGGCCTTGGGCAAGCCCCAGATGGCCGACAGTTCGGTCGCCAGTTCGTTGCGGTGGGCGGCGCCCCACTGGTCGATCTTGTTGACCTCTTCGATCGCAACGGCCAGCACGTCGGCGTTCTTCGCCACGTAGTCGAGCGACGAGAAGTAGTAGGCGCGGTTGCCGACCACGCCCACGGCGTCGGCCAGGATGCGCGCGTCGAGCGACTGCTGCGCGGCGGCCAGGAACGGGTCCCAGATCACCCAGGCGTCGACCGAGCCTTTTTCGAAGGCGGCGCGCGCATCGGCCGGCGGCAGGTAGACCAGGTTCAGGTCGCTGTACGCCAGGCCGTGCTTCTCGAACAGCTTGACGATGAAGTAGTGGACGTTCGAACCCTTGTTGAGCGCGATCTTCTTGCCCTTGAGGTCGGCCACGGTCTGGATGGCCGAGCCCTTGGGCACCAGCACCGCCTCGGTCTTCGGGCGCGGCACCGTGGCGCCCACGTAGGCCAGCGGCGCGCCGGCGGCCTGCGCGAAGATGGGCGGCGCTTCGCCCACGTCGCCGAAGTCGATCGAGCCGACGTTCAGCGCCTCGAGCTGCACCGGGCCGGCCGTGAACTCGGTCCACTTCACGGTGGCACCCAGCGGCGCGAGCCGCTTCTCGAGCGTGCCGCGGGCCTTGAGCACGCTCAGGTAGCCCTTCTGGTGGCCGATGCGCAACTGGCGCGCGGGGCTCTGCGCCAGGGCGGCGAACGACGACGGCAGCGCGAGGGCGGCGGCTGCGCCCTGCAGCAGGCGTCGGCGGGGAATGGCAATGCGGGTCATGGAATGGGGTCCTTCAAATCTGTTCAGGGCTGGGCCGTGACGACCGCGTCGCTGACCTTGATGGGCTTGGGAATGAGCTTCAGCGCGTAGAAGGTGTCGGCGATCTGCTGCTGGTCGGCCGCGACGGCGGCGGTGATCGGCTTCACGTTGAACTCGTAGCGGCGCAGCGCCAGCTCGACCACGTCCACCGGCAGGCCCTGCAGCGGCGCGATCAGCTCGGCGGCCTGGCGCAGGTTCTTCTTGAGCCAGATGCCCTGCTCCACCGAATCGGCGAACAGCGCGTCGATCACCTGCGGGTGCTTCTTCACGAAGCCGCGCTCGCCCAGGTAGTACTGGTAGTTGTTGACCACGTCCGGTGCGCCATCGGCCAGCACGCGGGCGCCGGTGGCTTTCTCGGCGGCGGCCTGGAACGGGTCCCAGATCACCCAGGCGTCGACGTTCTTGCTCTCGAAAGCGGCGCGGCCATCGGCGGGTGCGAGGTACACGGGCTGGATGTCGGACAGCTTCAGGCCGTTCTTCTCGAGCTGCTTCACGAGCAGGTAGTGCACGTTGCTGCCCTTGTTGAGCGCGACCTTCTTGCCCTTGAGGTCGGCCACGGACTTGATGGGCGAATCCTTGGTGACGAGGATGGCCTCGGCGCGCGGTGCGGCCGGGTCGTAGCCGAAGTAGACGAACTTGGCGCCGGCAGCCTGCGCGAAGATGGGCGGTGCCTCGCCGACATAGCCCACGTCGACCGCACCCACGTTCAGCCCTTCGAGCAGCTGCGGGCCGGCCGGGAACTCGACCCACTTCACGCCGAAGCCCAGCGGCGAGAGCTTCTTCTCGAGCGTGCCCTGCGCCTTCTGCAGCACGAACAGGCTGGCCGACTTCTGGTAGCCGATGCGCAGCTCGCCCCTGGCCTTCGTCTGCGTCTGGGCGTGCGCCGAGGCGGCGGAGATGAAGCTCACGATGAGCGCGATGGCGGTGACGACGATGGCGCTGATGGCCAGGTCGCGCAGCGCCTGCCAGAAAGAGCGCGGCGCGACTTCGAACACGGAGTCTTCGGGAGCGACGGGGTTCATGCGGAATTCCTTGGTGCAAAAACGTGAGGCAAAGCGATCCTCCGGCCGCGCGCAGGCGGCTTCGAAAAACGGGGAACGGAAAGAGGTCTGGCCGGGGCCGGGTTCAGCAGCGAACCCGGTCGTCAAACGCTACATCGCACACGGGAGAAAGGAACCGGCTCGAAGCCATGGGTCGCCGGCAGCTTCAGGCCTTCGGTCGCGAGCACCTCGACGGCCTCGTTCAGGCGCTCCGCCAGGTCGTGGTGCACCTGGTAGGCGTTCTCGGGCGTCAGCGCGATCTGCGAATCGCTCGCGTAGACACCCGGCAGGATGTGGCGCGCCGACAGCGACTGCAGCACGGGGCGCAGTGCGTAGTCGAGTGCGAGCATGTGGTGCGGGCTGCCGCCGGTGGCCAGCGGCAGCACCGTCTTGCCCTTGAGCGCATTCTGCGAGAGCAGGTCGAGAAAGACCTTCAGCACGCCGCTGTAGGCCGCCTTGTAGACCGGCGTGGCCACCACGATCACGCGGGCCGCCGCCACCTGGGCAATGGCACGCTCGATGGCCGGATGCGCCCATTCGGCCAGCAGCAGCGCCTGCGCCGGCAGGTCGCGGATCGCGAGCCGCTCGATGCGCGCATGGCGTTGGGCCAGCCGCTCGCCCACCGCGTCGAGCAAGGCGGTGGAGCGGGACGGGGCCGAGGGGCTGCCAGCAATCAGGAGAACGGACACGAGAAACTTTCGTTGGGCTTCAGGAGAAATTCAGGGCGAAGCGATCCCCGGCGCCCTCCCACGGGGTGCCACCAGCGATCGATTCCGGAACAGCTGCGCTTACTTCTGCTTGGGCGCGTAGATCTGGTCGAAGGAGCCGCCGTCGGCGAAGTGCTCCTTGTCGGCCTTCGCCCAGCCACCGAAGGCCTGGTCGATGGTCACCAGCGTCAGCTTGGGGAACTGCTTGTCGTACTTGGCTTTGGCCTTGTCCGAGGTCGGGCGGTAGAAGTTGCGGCCAGCGATGTCCTGGCCTTCGTCCGAGTACAGGTACTTCAGGTACTCCTCGGCCACGGCGCGCGTGCCCTTCTTGTCGACCACCTTGTCGACCACCGCCACGCTGGGCTCGGCCAGGATGGAGATCGACGGCACGACGATCTCGAACTTCTCGGGGCCGAATTCCTTCAGCGCCAGGAAGGCTTCGTTTTCCCAGGCCAGCAGCACGTCGCCCACGCCGCGCTGCACGAAGGTGATGGTCGAGCCGCGCGCGCCGGTGTCGAGCACGGGCACGTTCTTGTACAGGTTGCCGACGAATTCCTTGGCCTTGGCGTCACCGCCGTACTTGCGCTTGGCAAATTCCCAGGCGGCCAGGTAGTTCCAGCGGGCGCCGCCCGAGGTCTTGGGGTTGGGCGTGATCACCTGCACGCCGGGCTTGACCAGGTCGTCCCAGTCCTTCAGGCCCTTGGGGTTGCCCTTCTTCACCAGGAACACGATGGTCGAGGTGTAGGGGGCGGAGTTGTGCGGCAGGCGCTTTTGCCAGTCGGCCTTGACGAGGCCGCCGTGCGTGGCCAGGGCGTCGATGTCGCCGCCCAGCGCCAGCGTGGCCACGTCGGAATCGATGCCGTCGATGATCGAGCGCGCCTGCTTGCCCGAGCCGCCGTGCGACTGCTTGACGCTCACGTCCTGGCCGGTCTTGGCCTTCCAGTACTTGGCGAAGGCCTGGTTGTAGTCCACGTACAACTCGCGGGTCGGGTCGTACGACACGTTCAGCAGCGTCACGGGGCCCTTGGCACCCGCCGCGCCCTGCGAAAACGACGGCAATGCCGACAGGGCCAAGGCACCGGCCACGCCGGCACCCAGGGAAAGCTTGATAAAGTCGCGGCGAAGGCTCATGGTGTCTTGCTCTTAAAAAGGCATATCAATGAAGCCACGTATTCTGAATACGACATATAGGAACTGGAACGACCAAGTTTTCAGTTCTTAATAGCCAAATCAACTAAGCAACCGCTTTCCCCCACAAGAGGCAATCAAATGGCACGCATGGTTCAGTGCATCAAGCTCGGCAAAGAGGCCGAAGGACTCGACTTTCCGCCGTACCCCGGCGACCTGGGCAAGCGCCTGTGGGAAAACGTCAGCAAGGAAGCCTGGGCCGCCTGGCTCAAGCAACAAACCATGCTGGTCAATGAAAACCGGCTGAACCTGGCCGACCTGCGCGCCCGCCAGTACCTGGCCCGCCAGATGGAAAAGCACTTCTTCGGCGAAGGCGCCGACGTGGCGCAAGGCTACGTTCCCCCTCCTGCAGCCTGAGTCCGGCGTGGCCGCCGATGGCACCCCGCTCGGCGCGCGCTCCGGCGACACCCCTCCCCTCGACAACGACACACCGGCGCTTTCGCGCCGTGTGTTTTTGGACGGCTGCGGCCTGCCCGCCGCCTGGTCCGGGCGTCCGCAATGGCGGATTCTCGAAACCGGCTTCGGGCCGGGCCTTCATTTCCTGACAGCCTGGCAGGCCTGGCGCGCCGACCCGCACCGGCCGCGCCTGCTGCACTACGTCGCGGTCGACGCCCATCCGGTGCCGGCCGGCGATCTGCTGCGCGCGGCTGAAGCCGACCCGGCCCTGGCGCCGCTCGCCGAGGAACTGGCCCGCCAATGGAGCGGGCTGCTGCCGGGCTTTCACCGGCTGGCCTTCGACGACGGCTGCGTACTGCTCACGCTGTGCATCGGCGAGCTGCAGCCGATGCTGCGCGCGCAACGCTTCGAGGCCGACAGCCTCTTCCTCGACGGTTTCGGCTCGGCGATGGCCTCGCCCGACACGCTCAAGGCGGTGTCGCGCTTTGCCCGTCAGGGTACCGGCCTCGCAGCCCGCTCCGACGACGACGGGGTGCGTCATGCGCTGATGCAGAACGGATTCCAACTCGACCCGGGCCCCGGCCTGCGTGGCACGTTCGCGCCCGCCTGGACGGTGCGGCGCCGCCAGCCGGTGCGCGAAGGCGTCGACGCGCCCGGCCATTGCGCAGTGATCGGCGCCGGGCTCGCGGGTGCTGCGATCGCCGCCAGCCTCGCGCGGCGCGGCTGGCGAGTCACGGTGCTCGACGCGGCCGACACGCCGGCCTCGGGCGCGTCAGGCCTGCCGGTCGGGTTGCTTGCGCCGCATGTGTCGTCCGACGACGCCTTGCTGTCGCGGCTCACGCGCGCCGGCATCCGCGCCACCTGGACCGAACTGGCGCAGCGGCTCGACCCCGGCCGCGACTGGGGCGCTCACGGCTCGCTTGAACGGCGCCCCGACGGCGACGTGCGCGTGCCGCCCGGCTGGAGCACGGACGGGCCGAACGAATCCTGGCCCGCACAGCCCGACCGGCTCGCGGCAGCCGGCCTGCCGCCCGACACACCGGCGCTCTGGCATGCGCGCGCGGCCTGGGTGCGGCCGCACCGCCTGATCGCCGCGTGGCTGAGCCAACCGGGCGTCGAATTCCGCGGCAACAGCCATGTGTCGCGCCTCGCACGCACGGACAGCAACTGGCAGCTGCTCGACGACACCGGCGCCCTGCTCTCCGAAGCCGACCGCGTCGTCGTGGCCGCGGGCTTCGCATCCCGCCACTTCGCGCCCGACCTGCCGCTGCAACCCGTGCGCGGCCAAGTCGCCTGGGGCCGCGCGGACCCCGCCGCCCTGCCCGTCACCCCCATCAACGGCGACGGCCACCTGATCGCCGGCGTGCCCGACGGCCAGGCACCGCAGCCGCTGTGGCTGATCGGCGCCACCTTCGACCGCGACAGCACCGACCTCACCCCCACCGACGCAGACCGCCTCGCCAACCGCGAACGGCTCGCCCGCCTGCATCCCGGCGCCGCCACCGCGCTGGCGCCCGCCTTCGAACGCGGAGACACGCACGCCTGGGTCGGCGTGCGCTGCGCCTCGGGCGACCGCCGGCCGCTCGTCGGCCCGCTGGCCCCGGGCGCCGACGAGGGCCTGTGGGCCTGCACCGCGCTGGGCTCGCGCGGCCTGAGCTTTGCCACGCTGTGCGCCGAGCTGCTGGCGGCGCAGTGGCATGGCGAACCGCTGCCCTTGCCCGCGACGCTTGCCAAGGCGCTGGGCACGCAGCGGCTCTGGCCCGGATCGGACTGATTCGGCGCGTTCTGGCTTTCCCGTCACCCGAGGTCACGCGCGCACCGCACAATGCGCGCCATGGCCATCCAGTACGACATCACCCACACCACCGTCTACCGCTACAACAAGCCGGTGACCTTCGGCTTGCACCGCGTGATGTTCCGTCCGCGCGACAGCCACGACCTGCGGGTGCTCGCCACCGACCTGCAGGTGAGCCCGCAGGCCCTCACGCGGCTGATCCAGGACCCGTACTCGAACTCCGTCGCGCTGGTGCAGCCGCTGGGCGAAGCGACCGAGCTGCGCATCGTGTGCTCCTTCACCATCGAGCACGTGCCGCCGTCGCAGCGCGACCTGCTCACGCTCGACCCGTCGGCCGAGTTCCTGCCCTTTGCCTATTCGGTGCAGGAGCGCCTGGACCTGGAGCACTACCTGCGCCCGCACCACAACGACGACGCCAACGGCACGCTGATCCGCTGGGCGCACCAGTTCCTGCACACCGACCAGCCCAACAGCACGCGCGACGTGCTCACGCGCATGAACGCGCACATCGGCCAGAGCTTCGAATACAAGGCGCGCGACGAGGAAGGCACGCAGACGCCGCTGGAGACGCTGGCGCTGGGCAGCGGCAGCTGCCGCGACTACGCCCTGCTGATGATGGAAGCCACGCGCCGTCTCGGCATCGCGACGCGTTTTGTCTCGGGCTATCTCTACGACGCGTCGCTCGACAACGACGCCACCGGGCAGGCGCCCGGCGAATCGGTCACCGGCGCCGGCAGCACGCACGCGTGGCTGCAGGCCTACCTGCCGGGCGCGGGCTGGCTGGCTTTCGACCCCACCAACAACCTCATGGGCAGCGGCCAGCTGATCCGCGTGGGCGTGGCGCGCGACCCCGCGCTGGCGGCGCCCATCTCGGGCAGCTGGTACGGCGACGCCGAGGCCTACGAAGGCCTCGAGGCCACGGTGGTGGTGAAGCGGCGCAAGGGCGGCTGAGCACCCCGCTCTCTTCCCGTTCGACTTTCTTACTTCGGCTGCGCCGCGCGGTACGCCTTCACCGCCGGCACGGCCGTGGCCGCGCTGTCGGCAAAGAAGCCGTCGATGCCCGCATCGAGGAACGCCTTGATCTCGCCGGCGGTGTCGCCGTACACGGTCGGGTCGGTCTTCGGCGCCTTCTTCAGGCTGTCGGGCAGGAAGTTGTTCTCGGGCCGCACCGTGAAGATGTGGACCAGCAGCTTCTTGTCGTGCGCGTCCTTCACGAGCGTGGTCGGCGCGCCGAGCTTGCCGTCGACCACCGGGATCACGCGCGCCTTGGCCGGGCCGATGCCGTTCGCATAGGTCGCGATCTCGGCCAGGCCTTCGGGCTTCACGAGGTCGGCATACGTGCGCTTGTCGTTCAGCGCCACCAAGTCATACGGCGCGCCCTGCCCGTCGATGAGCTGGACGATCTTCACCGTGCTCTTCAGGCGGATGTCCTTGAGGTTGCCGGTTTCGAAGGACTGCACGAACACCGGCGCGTCGGCCTTGTCGAGGTCGTACTTGTGCAGCGTGTCGAGCAGCTTCTTCTCGAGCGGCAGGCCGATCGAACGGAAGTAGGTCGGGTGCTTGGTCTCGGGGTAGATGCCGATCACGCGGCCCTTGATGACCGACTGCGCCTTGGCGAGCTGGATCACTTCGTCGAGCGTGGGCACCTGGAACTCGTTGTCGAAGGACCGGTTGGCCGGGCGCAGCGCGGGGATGCGTTCGCGCGCCCTCAGCTCCTTGAGTTCGGCCAGCGTGAAGTCTTCGGTGAACCAGCCGATGACCTGGCGGCCGTCGATGACCTTGGTGGCCTTGCGGTCGGCGAACTTCGGCACTTCGGCCACGTTCGTCGTGGCTTCGAGCACCTCACCGGCCGCATTGACGATGGCGATGGCGTTCTCGTGGCGCGCGACCAGCTCGCCGTCCTTGGTGGGCACGAGGTCGGGCTCGATGAAGTCGGCGCCGTCGTCGATGGCCTGCTGATACGAGGCCAGCGTGTGCTCGGGCCGCAGCGCGGGCGCGCCGCGGTGACCTTCATCGAGCCCGACCTCGTGCCCACCAAGGACGGCGAGCTGGTCGCGCGCCACGAGAACGCCATCGCCATC
>NZ_JBWKYF010000036.1:0-63458 GCF_059423605.1 Variovorax sp. GW460-12-1-14-LB1 | reverse complement strand
CCCCACGGCCTCCCCCAGCCACCACGCGGCCAGGACCAGCGCCGACACCGGCATCAGCGCCGTGAACAGCGCCGCCTCGGCACCGCGCAGCCGGGCGGCGCCCGCGTACCAGAGCAGGAAACCCGCCACCGTCGGCACCAGCGCGTAGTAAGCCACCCCGGCCAGCGCCTCCGCCGGCACCGGCTGAAGCCAGGCGCGCTCCAGCAGCGCCGGAACCACGGACAGCAGCAGCCCCAGCGCGACCATCGCCGTCGATTGCACGAGCGGCGCCAGCGGCACGCGCAGCCGCTTGTTGAGCAGGATGAACAGCGACTCGAGCGCCACCGCACCCAGCACCAGCAGGTTGCCAAGCAGCGCGGTCGACGTGCGCGCCCCGCCCCCGTCGCCCGAACGCAGCGTGATCGCCAGCACGCCCAGGCTCGCGAGCACGATCCCGCCCACCAGGTAGCGCCCCGGCCGCTCGCGCAGCGCCAGCACAGCCACCAACGCGGCCATGGCCGGCAGCGTGCCGGTCACCACGCCCGCGTCGGCGGCCGGCGCCCAGCGCACGCCCAGGATCAGCAGCACCGTGTAGCCGACGCTGCCCGCCGCCGCCTGGCACAGCAGCAGCACGGCGTCGTGGCGGTCCGGGCGCGGCCAGCGCACGCGCAGGAACCCCATCAGCGCCACGAACACGGGCAGCGCCAGCGCAAAGCGCAGCGCGGTCGCCGTGAACGGCGGCAGGCCGTTCGCGATGAGCTTGCTCGCGACCACCGTGCTGCCGACCGTGACCATCGCGAGCGCGCACAGCCACATTCCCTTGCTTCGTTCCGACATCCTGATCGCCTTCCGTTTTGCAGAAAGCGCGAGCGTCTCCCGCCAGGGGCGCGGCGGTCTTGAACGAAATTGCAGGAATCGAGCTAGCGCGCCGCCGCATACGCCCCGGGCGTGAAGCCCAGGAAGCGCACGAAGGCCCGCGTCATATGGCTCTGGTCAGCGAAGCCTGCGCCGGCTGCCGCATCGGCCAGCGCCCGGCCCTGCGCGATCAGCCGGCGCGCGCGCGACAGCCGGCACTGCTGCAGCCAGGCATGCGGCGGCAGCCCGAAGGCGGCCGCGAAGCCGCGCAGCAGTTGGTAGCGGCTCAGACCGGCCTCGCGCGCCAATTCGCCGAGCGTGGGCGCGTGGAGGCAGTCGTCGGCGATGCGTGCACGCGCTCGTTCCATCGCTGCCGGCGCCACGCGCTGTGGCGACTCGGGAGCTCGCGTGCCGGGCGCATCGCGCAGCAGCTGCAGCACGCCCTGCTCCAGCGCCAGCGCGTCGTCGCCTTCAATGATGGCCGCGAACAACCGGTCGAAGCCCTGCCGCAGCGCCGGGTCGCTCAGTACCGGCCGCGTCAGCTCGAACCCCGGCGGCACACCGTCCGACAGCAGCGCGGGCGCCAGATGCAACATGCGCCAAGCCCGCG
Organism: Variovorax sp. GW460-12-1-14-LB1; assembly: GCF_059423605.1. Classification (NCBI taxonomy): domain Bacteria; kingdom Pseudomonadati; phylum Pseudomonadota; class Betaproteobacteria; order Burkholderiales; family Comamonadaceae; genus Variovorax; species Variovorax sp. GW460-12-1-14-LB1. The sequence goes on along the minus strand of NZ_JBWKYF010000036.1, from coordinate 62,014 downwards.
CCTCACCGCGCATCGCAACGCCGTCGTGCACCTCGCCCGGATTGACCGTGATGACATCGCCGCGCACCGCCTCGACCGCACCGCGCCCGCTGGCCGAGCGCTGTCCGCCGCGGTCCATCACGCCGATGCCGAAGACGTCGTGCATGTGGCGCGGAAAGCTGCGACTCGATTCGGCCGCGATCGCCTGCAGCCCCGGCAGCGCCGAGCCGCGGATGCGCACGGCATCGACGGGCGCGAAGCTCGACGGCGACGCCATGCCGGAAAACCTCAGCGCGCCTGCTTCGCCAGCCAGCCGCGCAGCCGCTCGACGCCCTGCACCAGCCGCTGCGGGTCTTTCGACGCGAAGCACCAGCGCAGCCAGCCCTGCGCCTCGGGCGCGAAGGCGTTGCCCGGCGCGAGCCCCAGGCCCGCTTCGGCGACCAGGCGCTTGGCGAGCTCAAGTGAATCGCCAAAACCTTCGAGCCGGAAGAAGGCATACATGCCGCCCTTGGCCGGCGCCACCTGCACGCCCGGCACGGCCGCCAGCAGCGGCACCAGCGTGTCGCGGCACTGCTTCAGGTGCGCGACCACGCGCGGCGTGATGTCGGCCGTGTGCTCGAGCGCCGCGATGGCGGCGCGCTGCGTGAACACGCTGGCGCACGAGGTGTTGAACTCGATCAGCTTGCCGATGCCGTCGACCATCGCCGGCGGCAACACCAGCCAGCCGAGGCGCCAGCCGGTCATGAGGAAGCTCTTCGAGAAGCTGTGCGTCACGACGAGGCGATCGTCGGGCGTGGAAATGTCGAGGAAGCTCGGCGCGCACCCGTTCGGCGTGGGCTCGAAGTACAGACGCTCGTACACCTCGTCGGCCAGGATCCAGGTGCCGGTCTGGCGGCAATGGTCGAGCACGGCCTGCTGCTCGTCGCGCGTCATCGTCCAGCCCGTGGGGTTGTTCGGCGCGTTGACGATCAGCAGCTTCGTCTTGGGCGTGACCGCCATGCGCAACGCGGGCAGGTCGAGCGTCCACTGGCCGTTCACTGGCACCAGCGGCACCGTGCGCACCTGCGCGCCCATGATCGCCGGCTGCGCCGTGAGGTTGGGCCACACGGGCGTGACGGCGACCACGTCGTCGCCCGCATCGACCAGCGCCTGCACCGCGAGCATCAGCGCGCTCACGCCGCCCGAGGCGACGGCGATGCGCGAAGCGTCAACCGCCGGGTGCAGGCGGCTGGTGTAGCGCGCGATGGCTTCGCGCAGCTCGGGCAGGCCGAGGTTGTGCGCGTAGAAAGTTTCGCCGCGCTGCAGCGATTCGATGGCCGCCTGGCGGATCACCTCGGGAGTGACCTCGTCGCTCTCGCCGAACCAGAAGGCGAGCACGTCGTCGCGGCCCATGCCGGCGTTGGCGACTTCGCGGATCTTCGAGGCTTCGAGGTGGTGGATGGCTTCACGCATGTCGGGGAGTTCCTGTGCTGTCGGGGTCATGCACCTCAGGGGCGCTTCATCTTGCAAGAGGTGGGCTGCTCGGCGCGTTCAGGCGCGATCGTCTTGATCACGCGAAAGCCGTAGCCCGAGCCCTCAACGTCGAACTGCACGCCGGGCTTGCCCTGCTTGTCCATCACACCGACCACAAGCTGCTGCTGGAACTGATGGTCGGCCGCGCGCATGCGGCCGCGCTGGCCGTACAGGCTCACGTCGGCCTGCTCCAGCGCGCGCGCCAATGGCACGGCCTCGGTGCTGCCCGCGCGTTCCAGCGCCTGCGCGAGCGACTCGACCAAGAGCTGCATGCGCATGTGCACGTAGTCGTCGGCCGGGCGCGGAAAGCGCGTGCGGAAGGCCCGGTAGAAGGCTTCGGACTGCGGCGTCTGCACGTTCGGCAGCCAGTCGGCCACGGCGACCACGCGGCCGATGCCCGCGTCGCCGATGGCGGCCGGCGCGCCCAGCGCATTGCCGTAGAAGGTGTAGAAGCTGCCGTTGAAGCCGGCTTCGCGCGCGGCCTTCACGAGCAGCGTGAGGTCGTTGCCCCAGTTGCCAGTGACCACCGCCTGCGCGCCGCTGGCGAGGATCTTGGTGGCGTAGGGCGCGAAGTCCTTCACCTTGCCCATGGGGTGCAGCTCGTCGCCGACGATTTCCACGTCGGGGCGCTGCACGCCCAGCTGGCGGCGCGACTCGCGCAGCACGGCCTGGCCGAAGCTGTAGTCCTGGCCGATCAGGTAGACGCGCTTGAGCGCCGCGTCGTCCTTGACCACGTCCATCAGCGCGGCCACGCGCATGTCGGCGTGGGCGTCGAAGCGGAAGTGCCAGAAGCTGCAGCGCTCGTTGGTCAGCACCGGATCGACGGCCGAATAGTTCAGGAAGATCGCGCGGCGCGAGGGGTCGCGCTCGTTGTTCTTGTCGATGGCATCGATCAGCGCCGCGGCCGTCACCGACGAATTGCCCTGCAGCACGATGCGGGTGCCGTCGTCCATGGCCGCGCGCAGCGCCGACAGCGCTTCTTCGTTCTGGCCCTTGCTGTCGTAGCGGTCCAGTTGCAGCGGCCGCGCGCCGCCCGGCAGCTTCACGCCGCCGCGCGCGTTCACGCGCTCCACGGCCCACTGCAGGTTGCGGAACACGGCCTCGCCGGTGTTGGCGAAGGGGCCGCTCATGCTCTCGATGAGCGCCAGCCGGATCGGCGCGGGTTGCGGGGCCTGGGCCAGGCCGGCGAACGGGGTCGCGCATAGCGCCGCCGCTGCGAATTTCAAGGCCTGGCGGCGCCAAATAAAGGGGGTTTTCATTGTCTTGAAACGCGTGCCGATGCGCCTAGATGAGGTGTCAAGCGGCACTCACGATGGAAAGGCCGCGCAGTGTAAGGGACACACATTCCATGTCCCCATTGTGTTCATTCACCCAGGAGTTTTCGCCATGTTCTTCACCCCCACCCACCGCGCGCATTTCGCTCCCCGTGCCCACGACCGCGCTTTCGAGCGCTTCGTGAACGAGGCTTTTGCCGGCGCCCGCCGCTCGCCCCTGGTCGAGCAGGACGACAAGAGCTGGACCCTGTCGCTGGACGTGCCCGGCCTGTCGCGTGAAGACCTGTCGGTGGCCATCGAAGGTGCCGTGGTCCGCATCGAAAGCAAGGCCGAAGCCAAGCGCCAGATCAAGCTCGCCTACGAGCTGCCGCAAGCCATCGACCTGGCCACCAGCGAAGCCAAGCTGGAGAACGGCGTGCTGACCCTCAAGCTCGGCAAGCTGGTGCCGGCAAGCCAGGTTTCGAACTTGCAGATCAACTAGTCCCGGCGATGCCCCCACGAAGAAAATGTTAGTGACAGCTTGTTTTGACTTTAAACAAGCGCCGTATTCACAATAGTGCCGGATAACGTCACATGATGTGACGATTTATTAGTACTTTCTTCTTCGTGGGCATCTCGTAAACGCATCGAGTTCCCGGGCGGTGCGGACAGCGGGTGTGCCTCAAGGCACCATGAAAACGCACCTGCAGTCAGCCAATGACAACGAACGGTCCGACACGCTCCTGATCTTCCTGCCAGGGGCCTACCTCAAACCCGAAGAGTTCGAGCGCGAGGGTTTCATCAGCGCCGTGCGCGAGCGGCACCTCGCAGCCGACGCACTGCTGGTCGATGCGGACGTCTCCTACTACTACGACCAGACCCTCAGCGAGCGGCTGCATGCCGACGTCATCGAGCCGCAGCGCGCCAAGGGCTACACCTCGATCTGGCTGGTCGGCATTTCCATCGGCGGGTTCGGCGCGCTGATCCACGAACTGGCACGGCCGGGCTCGGTGGATGGCATCGTGGCGCTGGCGCCCTACCTCGGGCGCCGCGTGCTCGGCGCGGAAATCAAGAAGGCCGGCGGCCTGCGCGCCTGGCAGGCGCCCACCGGGCCGCAGCCCGACGAGGAACCCGACCGCAAGCTCTGGCCCTTCTTCCAGCAGTACCTGGCGCCGAAGCCCTCCCAGGACCTGCCGCCGCTGTACCTGGGCTTCGGCCTGGCCGACCGCTTCGCCAGCAACCACAAGCTGCTGGCCGACGCCCTGCCCCCGGGGCGCGTGTTCACGACCGAAGGCGGCCACGACTGGCCCGAGTGGCGCCAGCTCTGGCGCAACGTGCTCGACGTGCTGCCGCTGCCCTCGCTGGGGCGCGCACGGCCGCAGCCGGCTACGCGGTTTCCGGCAGCGGCGTCTCGGGCGTCATCAGCGATGCCATCGGCCATCGCGGCTTGACGTCGAAGGCGTAGCGCTCCGAGGCCTGCGACAGGCCTGATTGCAGCCGCATCGCCGCCGCCATGGCGATCATGGCGCCGTTGTCCGTGCACAAGTGCAGCTCGGGGTAGTGCACGCGCACCTTGCGCTTGGCGCAGGCCGCGTTCAGCTGCTCGCGCAGGTTCCTGTTGGCCCCCACGCCGCCGGCCACCACCAGCCGCTTCAGGCCGGTCTGGTCCAGCGCCGCGAGCGACTTCTTCAGCAGCACTTCGACGATCGCCGCCTGCGTGGAGGCGGCCAGGTCGGCCTTGCGCGCCTCGAGCTGGTCGCCGAGCTTCTTGGCCTGCGTGAGCACGGCCGTCTTCAGGCCGGCAAACGAAAAGTCGAGATCACCGCTGTGCAGCAGCGGGCGGGGCAGCTTGAAGGCCGCGGCGTCGCCCTCTTCGGCCAGCTTCGCGAGCCAGGGGCCGCCGGGGTACGGCAGGCCCATGAGCTTGGCGCTCTTGTCGAAGGCCTCGCCCGCCGCGTCGTCGATGGTTTCGCCGAGCAGTTCGTAGCGGCCCACGCCGTCGACCCGCATCAGCTGCGTGTGACCACCCGACACCAGCAGCGCCACGAACGGGAATTCGGGCGGGTCGGCGCTCAGGAACGGCGACAGCAGATGCCCTTCGAGGTGATGCACCGCCAGCACCGGCTTGCCCAGCGCCACGCCGAGCGCGCACGCCACGCCCGCGCCCACGAGCAGCGCGCCGGCCAGGCCCGGGCCGCGCGTGTAGGCCACCACGTCGATCTCGGTCAGCGAGCGCCCGGCCTCGGCCATGACGGCTTCGGTGAGCGGCAGCACGCGGCGGATGTGGTCGCGGCTGGCCAGCTCGGGCACCACGCCGCCGTAGGCCTGGTGCATGGCGATCTGGCTGTGCAGCGCGTGCGAACGCAGCAGCGGCAGCGCGTCGCCGTGCGACTCGACCAGCGCCACGCCGGTCTCGTCGCAGGATGATTCGATTCCCAACAAGAGCATGGCGCCGAGTGTAGGGGCCGCCCGCCGGCGGCGCCCGCGAAGGGGCAAGCAAGGCACGGAAGTTGCACGAGCGGAAGGCGCCCCTTCCGCGCCCCCACGAATGACTTCCGGCCTGAGCTTCCTGATCGCCGCGCGCCGATGCGAGATCGACGCGCTGGACCAGCTCGCGCGCACCAGCGAGCTGGTCGGCGCCATCGGGCGGCTCGTGCATGCGCTGCAGCGCGAGCGCGGCATGTCGAACGTGTTCCTGGCCTCGCACGGCGGGCGCTTTGCCGACCAGCGCGGCCCGCAGATCGCCGAATGCCTGGCGCTCGAGCAGCAGGTGCGCGCCGGCTTCGACCGGCTCGAGGCCGAGCACCACCGCGCGGTGGGCGCCGGCCATGGCGCGCGCCTGTTCAGCCGCATCGCCTGGGTGCTGCCCGGCCTGGACGCCCTGCCCGCGCTGCGCCGGCGCATCGACGCGCTCGAACTCCAGCCGGCGCAGGCCGTGGCCGCCTTCGCCAAGCTGGTGGCCGGCCTGCTGGCGGTGGTGTTCGAGGCGGCCGACGGCGCCACCGACCCCGAAATCTCGCGCCTGCTGGTGGCGATGTTCAACTTCATGCAGGGCAAGGAGTTCGCCGGCCAGGAGCGGGCCTTCGGCGCCGCCGCGCTCGCGCTGGGCCGGGGCGACGACGCGCAGCGCCAGCAGTGGCGCCACCTCATCGAGTCGCAGGAGCGCTGCTTCCAGGTGTTCATCGATTTCTCGGGCGACGCGGTGCGCACGCTGTGGCACGACAGCCAGTCGGACGCCGTGCTCGCCGAACTCGAGCGCCTGCGCCGCAAGGGCGCCACCTCGGTGCCGGCCGACGCGCTGCTGAGCCAGGCCTGGTTCGACTGCTGCACGCGGCGCATCGACGCCATGCAGACGGTCGAGAACCGCCTCTCGGCCGACCTGCGCGCGCTGTGCGACCACAAGACCGCCCAGGCGCGCAGCGAGCTGGCGGCCTACCGGCAGCTGCTCGGCACGCTGGCCCCGCAGGCCGGCGGCGCGCTGTTCTTCGACGATGCCCAGCAGGCACAGGACGCCACGCCCGCGCAGCTCGGGCGCCACCTCGAACGCTCGGTGCTCGACATGGTCCAGGAACAGTCGCAGCGCCTGCAGGCCATGAGCGACGAGCTCGACACCGTGCGCGCCTCGCTCAACGAACGCAAGATCGTCGAGCGCGCCAAGGGCCTGCTGATGGCGCACCGCCGCCTGAGCGAGGCCGAGGCGCACAAGATGCTGCGCCAGACCGCCATGAACCAGAAGCGCCGCCTCGTCGACGTGGCCGAGTCGATGCTGGCCATGGCCGACTACCTGCCGCTCGAGCCTGCACCGCGACGCTGACCCGGGCGCTTGGATTGGTGCAGCGCACAACAGTTGTGCGTCGCCCGGGTTAGCAAGCCAGCAGGAACTTTCCCCTGCACCGGCGCGCCCTGCCAGCTATCTTTTCCATAGCTCCCAACGGCGGGTTCGAGCTGGCACGTCGCTTGCGTAGTCCTTGGCACGGGACCGCAAGGTCTCAAAGGCAGGTTGCACCCAACGGCGGGTGCGGCCCACCGAACCGGACAAAGGCGTCCCCATCCCGCAAGGGCTCGTTCACGAGCAGCCCCTGCGCGGTGCGGACGCCTTTTCGTTTTTGTCTTTCACTTCTGGAGCCCCGCCCATGTCCGATCTGCTGCTGAAAACCAAACTGAGCCGGCGCCGCGTGCTGCAGGCCGCCGCCCTCGGCGCCGTGGGCATCGACCCCGCGCTGCGCGCCGCCGTCTGGGCCCAGGGCTCGGACAAGCCCGAGAAGGAAGAAGTGAAGATCGGCTTCATCCCGCTGACCGATTGCGCCAGCGTGGTGATGGCTTCGGTGCTGGGCATCGACAAGAAGTACGGCGTGAAGATCGTGCCGAGCAAGGAAGCCAGCTGGGCCGGCGTGCGCGACAAGCTCGTGAACGGCGACCTCGACATGGCGCACGTGCTCTACGGCCTCGTGTACGGCATGCACCTGGGCGTGAGCGGCCCGAAGAAGGACATGGCCGTGCTCATGACCCTGAACAACAACGGCCAGGCCATCACGCTGTCGAAGAAACTGGCCGACAAGGGCGCGGTCGATGCGGCCTCGCTCGCCAAGCTCATCGCCAAGGAAAAGGGCGAATACACCTTCGCCCACACCTTCCCCACCGGCACGCACGCCATGTGGCTCTACTACTGGCTCGCCTCGGCCGGCATCGATCCGTTCAAGGACGTGAAGAACATCACCGTGCCGCCTCCGCAGATGGTGGCCAACATGCGCGTGGGCAACATGGACGGCTACTGCGTGGGCGAGCCCTGGGGCCAGCGCGCGATCATGGACGGCATCGGCTTCACCGGCATCACCACCCAGGACATCTGGAAGGACCACCCCGAGAAGGTGCTGGGCTGCACCGCGGAGTTCACGAAGAAGTACCCGAACACCGCGCGCGCCGTCACGGCCGCGATCCTCGAGGCCGGCAAGTGGATCGACACCGGCCTGCAGAACAAGAACAAGATGGCCGAAACCATTGCTGACAAGAGCTACGTCAACACCAGCGTGGACGCCATCAACCAGCGCATCCTGGGCCGCTACACCAACGGCCTGGGCAAGAGCTGGGACGACCCCAACCACATGAAGTTCTACAACGGCGGCGCCGTGAACTTCCCGTACCTGTCGGACGGCATGTGGTTCCTCACGCAGCACAAGCGCTGGGGGCTCTTGAAGGAGCACCCCGACTACCTGAAGGTGGCCACCGAGATCAACCGCATCGACATCTACAAGCAGGCCGCCGCCGCCACGCAGACGCCCGTGCCCAAGGACGTGCTGCGCACCAGCAAGCTCTTCGACGGCACCGTCTGGGACGGCAAGGACCCGAAGAAGTACGCCGAGTCTTTCAAGCTCCATGTCTGAGGAGAAACGCACCATGGTCAGCGCTGTCTTCCATTCCCCGCTCGACGCCGTGGCCTCGCAGGTCACCGCGCCCGTGGTGTCCAGGCCCCTGGCACCCGCCCCCGCTGCGGCCGTTGCTCCGGCAGCGCCTGCGCCCCGCACCCGCACGCCCCTGGACCTGCGCGCCTTCTGGATGCGCGTGCTCCCGCCGTTCCTGGGCTTCGGCCTGCTGGTGCTCGTGTGGGAGATCGTGGCCATGAAGAGCACCACCGGCTTTCCCTCGCCGCTGGCCACCTGGCAGCAGGCGCTCACGGTGTTCAGCGATCCGTTCTACAGCAAGGGGCCGAACGACCAGGGCGTGGGCTGGAACGTGCTGTCGTCGCTGCAGCGCGTGGCGCTGGGCTTCGGCCTCGCCGCAGCGGTCGGCATTCCGGCCGGCTTCGCCATCGGGCGCTTCGAGTTCCTCTCGCGCATGTTCAACCCGCTGATCAGCCTGCTGCGCCCGGTGTCGCCGCTGGCGTGGCTGCCCATCGGCCTGCTGGTGTTCAAGGGCGCCAACCCGGCCGCGATCTGGACCATCTTCATCTGCTCGATCTGGCCGATGGTCATCAACACCGCCGTGGGCGTGCAGCGCGTGCCCAGCGACTACATGAACGTGGCCAAGGTGCTCAACCTCAGCGAATGGAAGATCCTCACCAAGATCCTCTTTCCGGCCGTGCTGCCCTACATGCTCACGGGCGTGCGCCTGGCCGTGGGCACCGCGTGGCTGGTGATCGTCGCGGCCGAGATGCTCACGGGCGGCGTGGGCATCGGCTTCTGGGTGTGGGACGAGTGGAACAACCTCAACGTCGCCAACATCATCATCGCGATCTTCGTGATCGGCATCGTCGGCCTGGTGCTGGAGTTCGCGCTCATCAAGCTCGCCACCGCATTCACGTTCGAAGAGGTGAAGTCATGAACGACGACAGCAAGTACATCGAGATCCATGGCGTCGAGCAGGCGTTCAAGACCCCCAAGGGCCGCTTCGTCGCGCTGCGCGACGTGAACCTGAACGTGGCCAAGGGCGAGTTCGTCACGCTCATCGGCCACTCGGGCTGCGGCAAGTCGACGCTGCTGAACCTCATCGCCGGACTGACCACGCCCACGCAGGGCGTGCTGCTGTGCGCCAACAAGGAGATCAAGGGCCCGGGCCCCGAGCGCGCCGTGGTGTTCCAGAACCACTCGCTGCTGCCCTGGCTCACCTGCTTCGAGAACGTGTACCTCGCGGTCGAGCGCGTGTTCGCGGCCACCGAGAACAAGGCGCAGCTGCGCGAGCGCACCGACGCGGCGCTCGCGCTGGTGGGCCTCACGCCCGCCGCGCAGAAGCGCCCCGGCGAAATCTCGGGCGGCATGAAGCAGCGCGTGGGCATCGCGCGGGCGCTGTCGATGGAGCCCAAGGTGCTGCTGATGGACGAGCCCTTCGGCGCACTCGACGCCCTCACCCGCGCCAAGCTGCAGGACGAGCTGCTCGCCATCGTGCAGAAGACGCGCAGCACGGTCGTCATGGTCACGCACGACGTCGACGAAGCCGTGCTGCTGAGCGACCGCATCGTGATGCTCACCAACGGCCCGGCCGCCACCATCGGCGACGTGCTGGCGGTGGACATCGCGCGCCCGCGCAACCGCGTGGCGCTGGCCGAAGACCCGGCCTATGTGCATGCGCGCAAGGCGGTGATCGATTTTCTCTACACGCGCCAGGCGCATGTGGAGAAGGCCGCGGCCTGACCCGGCAGGCGCGGCACGACGGGCATCAAGACATGATGACCTGCAGGCTGTGCTCGTACCACCCGGTCAGGCGCTCGAAGGTGTCGACCAGCGCTTCGCTGGAACGCACCAGCGTGGCGCGCCCCTCGGGGCTGTCGAGCGCCTGCACGCCGCCGACGAGGCGCAGCCACTCGTCGCGCGCGCTCGCCAGCCCGGCGCGGATCTCGGGCGAGCTGAGCGGCGCGCGCTCCAGCTCCAGCAGCGCGGCTTCGAATTCGTTCATGGTCGGCAGCAGCCGCTCGCGCGAGGCGCCGGCCGCGAGCGTCGAGGCCAGCAATGCGTCCTTGGCGAGGCGCTGCGCGCGCATGCGCTGCCGTCCGCAGATGTTGACGATGCGCAGCGCGCGCCGCGCACCGGACGCCTCCAGCGCGTCCGTCAGCGACTCGGCCGCCGACAGCAAAGCCTCGCCGCGCGCATCGATCGCAGCCAGCCCCTGCGACGCAGGCTTGGCAACCAGCAGCGCGGCCAGCGCGAGCCACGCCGCCTGCACCTCGCCGAGCGCCTGCACGCCCGCCGGCCCCAGCTCGAGGGCCGTCAGATGATCCAGCGTCTGCTGCACCCGCTCGGTCGACTGCGTGCGCAGCACGCGCGCGCGCTGCGCGTCGATGCCGGCCGCGAGCTGCGCCGCCACGCGCACCAGCCGCTGCGAGAGCATGCGCAGCTGGCCCGCACGGTTGATCGCCTCGGCCCATTGCGCGGCCTCGATGACCGAGCGCGACACCTCGCCCAGCCGCAGGTTGGCGTGCATCGCGGCGCCGCGCAGCAGGCCGAAGGCCTCGTCTTCGCCAATGCCGCGCGCGGACATCAGCAGGCCCTTGGCGCGATCGACCCACTTGCGCTCGTCCATGCGGGTGCGCAGGGCATCGAGTTCGGTGCGCAGCGCGGCCTCGCGGGTCCAGCGGGCCTGCGCCTGCGCGATCAGTGCCGCGAGCGCATCGGCGCCCTCGATGGGTACCCACCCATGCACGCCCGCGGCCACGAGCGCTGCGTGCTGCGCGCCGTCCAGCGGCGCGCTCATCACGCCCAGTGCGCACGGCGGTGCGCCGCCCCAGGGGGCCAGCGCTTCGAGCAACGCGTCGAGCTGCGGCTCTGTTTCATCCAGATGCACCAGGACCATCGACGGTGCAAGCGCCTGCGTGCGCTGCACCAGCGTGTGGCAGCCCGCGCGCCCGAGCACCGCGACGCCCGCGGCATCGATCGACTGCTGCAGCGACGCCGGCAAGGGCTCGCCTTCAGCGGGTTCAGGGGAAAGGACGACGAGAAGAGACATGGCGGCAAGGTGTGGCAAGGCCCGGGAAGCATAGGCCACGCCAGCCTGCATCCGCAGGCACGCCTCTTGCATCGAAGGGGGCACGGTGTAACGAAGCACCGCTTTGGTGAGGCTGCAGGCTCCTGCATCCAACCCGGCCATCCTCAGGCCGGGCTCACCCCCATGCCGACGGCGTTCGCCGCCGGCCTCCCGACTCCACCCCTGTCCGTCGACACGGCCGCTCCCCGGTCGCGCCGCGGCTTTTTGCACCTTTGAACACCATGTCCGGTTTCAGGAATTTCTTGCAGTCAGGCCACAGTCCGACCCTGTTCGCGGCCTTCCTGTACTTCTCGTTCTCCTGCTGCATCTGGGTGCTCAACGGCGCCATGGCGCCCTTCATCGGCGAGACCTTCAACCTCTCGCCCGCGCAGAAGGGCCTGATGCTGTCGGTGCCGATCATCGCGGGCGCGCTCATGCGCTTCCCGCTGGGCCTGCTGTCGCAATACATCGGCCGCAAGAAGGCCACGCTGGTCGAGATGGGCCTCATCGCCGTGGCGATGCTGTTCGGCTTCTTCTTCGTGAAGAGCTTCAACGACCTGCTCGCCATGGGCGTGCTGCTGGGCATCGCCGGCGCGAGCTTCGGCGTGGCGCTGTCGCTGGGCTCGGGCTGGTTCCCGCCGCAGCACAAGGGCCTGGCCATGGGCCTGGTGGGCGCGGGCAACGTGGGCACGGCCGTGTCGGTGCTGGTGGCGCCGCCGCTGGCCAACTGGCTGGGCTGGCAGGCGGTGTACGGCGTGGCCGCCGTCGCGATCCTCATCCCGATGGTCGTGATGGTGTTCTTCGCCAAGGAGCCGCCGGACGTGGACCCGCACGGCAGCTTCCGCGCCCACATCGCCTGCCTGTTCGAGAAAGACGGCTGGGTCTTCAGCCTGATCTACGGCGTGACCTTCGGCGGCTTCATCGGCCTCACGACCTTCCTGCCCTCGTACTACTACGACCAGTTCGGCGTGAGCAAGGTGCAGGCCGGCCAGCTGACGATGCTCGCGGCCTTCATGGGCGCGGCGGTGCGCATCGTGGGCGGCTGGCTGTCCGACCGCTGGGGCGGCGTGAACACGCTCACGGTGGTGCTGCTGGTGGTGGCCGTGGGCCTCGTGCTGGTGGGCTTCTCGTCGGGCTCGCTGGCGCTCACCACGCTGCTGCTGATCGTGTGCTTCGCCGCACTGGGCGCGGGCAACGGCGCACTGTTCCAGCTGGTGCCGCTGCGCTGGCCCACGAGCACGGCGGTGGCCGGCTCGATGATCGGCGAGATCGGCGCCCTCGGCGGCGGCCTGGTGCCCAACGCCATGGGCCTGTCGAAGCAGTACCTGGGCAGCTACGCCTGGGGCTTCGTGTTCTTCGGTGCGCTCTCGCTGGCGATGCTGGGCGTGATGCGCGTGATGCAGATCCGCTGGACGCGCACCTGGGCCGAAAAAGGCGGGCGCGCGCGTGTCACGCCGGCCCCTGCTGCAGCCAAGCCCTCGCCCGTTCGCAAGGCCGCCCGTTCATGACCCAGCCCGCCCGCCCCCGCTCAACGTGGCAGGAAGAGAAGCCACACGATGAGCAGCACGTTGAACAGCACCGACACGCCGAGCGCGAGCTGGTACAGCGCGAGCGGGTCGCGGCGGATCAGCGGCGTGGCGGCGGGCGCGTTCACGGGGCGCGAGGCGCCGCGCTCCAACGCGAGCAGCATCTCCTCGGCGGTCTCGAAGCGTTCGCGCGGATCGCGGGCCACGGCCTTGCGCACGAGGTGGTCGAGCCACACGGGCACGTCGGGCCGCAGGCGCGAGAGCGCGACCGGGTCGCGCCGGTAGCGCGCCACCTGGTAGGGCTCGATCTCGCCGTAGGGCAGGTGCCCGCCCAGCCATTGGTAGAGCGTGGCACCGAGCGCGAACAGGTCGCTGCCCGCGTCGGCCACGCCGCCTTCTTCCCATTGCTCGGGATTGATGTAGCTCGGCGTGCCCGCATGCAGCTCGCGCTGCGCCGCGCCCTCGCGGCCCGAGATCGCCACGCCCAGGTCGAGGATGCGCCAGCGCCCGTCGTCGCCCCGGTGCAGGTTGCCGGGCTTGATGTCGCGGTGGACCACGCCGTGGCGGTGCAGCCGGCCGAGCGCGCGGCTCACCTCGATGGCCGCGGCGACCACCTCGGCCACAGTGCCGCGCGTGCCGTCCTTGCGCATCTGCTCGAGCGTGCGCCCGCCGTGCCAGTCGAACACGATGTACAGCGCACTGGCGTCGGGCGCACGCTCGTGCACGCGCACGAAGCCGCCGCCCTGCCCCACGCGCTGCCCCAGCCAGGCCTCGTGCGCCAGCATCGCGCGCTCCTGCGGGTCGCCGGCGCGCGACGGGTGCAGGGTCTTGAGCGCAACGAGTTCGCGCGTGACCGGATGGCGCGCCTGGTAGAGCAGGTGCACGCCGGTGTCGGCCACCAGGCCGGTGACGACGTAGCCGTCGAGCACGTCGCCCACCTTGAGCCACGGCGGCGGCGCCAGGCGGCGGCCGTCACCGAGTTCGTCGTCGAGCTGGCGCGCATCGAGCCCCACCACGCGGATCACCAGCGCGGTCGCGTTGTCGCGCGTGCCGGCGTCCAGCGCGGCCTGCACCAGCGCCTCGCTCGCGGCCTCGGCATCGCCCTGCAGCGCGAGCGCGGCCACCTGCTGCGGCTTGAGCACGCCGTGCACGCCGTCGGTGCTGAGCACGAAGCAGTCGCCCACGCGCACGTCGCCCTGCAGGTAGTCGACGCGCACCTGGTCGTCCAGGCCGATGGCGCGCGTGAGCCGGCTGCGCATGTCGGGGTGGTCGAAGGCGTGGTCCTGCGTGAGCAGCTGCGCAGGCTCGCCGTCGGCGCGCACGCGCCAGGCGCGCGTGTCGCCCACGTGGGCCAGCGTGTAGCTCTGGCCGTGCAGCACCAGCGCGGTGAGCGTGGTGAGCGCCGTGCCGGCGCCCTCCTGTTTTCCCTGGCGCCGGCGGTTGTGGTCGGCCAGCCAGCCGTTCTGCGCGCCGATCAGGCGGTCGAGCGCGGCGGTCGGCTCCCAGGTCGCGGGCGTGGCGAAGTAGTCGGCCAGCAGGCCCATCACCGTGGTCTGCGCCGCTTCGCGGCCGCGTCCGCCGCTCGAGACCCCATCGGCAATCGCCGCGATGAGCCCGCGTGCCTCGTCGCCGGCCGGCGCATGCACCGTGCCGGCGAAGTCCTCGTTCGCGTCGCGCGGCCCGCGCTGGCTGCTGTAGCCGATGTCCACTTCAAAGCTCATGGCGCGATTCTGACCGCGCGCCGCGGGCCGTCGTTCGGTTGATTTCCCTGAAAGGTCCCGCCCCATGAAGAAAATGAAACTCGTGATGGTCGGCAACGGCATGGCCGGCGTGCGCACGCTCGAAGAGCTGCTGAAGATCGCACCCGACCTGTACGACATCACCGTCTTCGGCGCCGAGCCGCACCCGAACTACAACCGCATCCTGCTGTCGCCCGTGCTCGCGGGCGAGCAGACGGTGGACGAGATCGTGCTCAACAGCTGGGAGTGGTACTCGGACAACCACATCACGCTGCATGCCGGCAAGAAGGTGGTCGAGGTCGACCGCGTGAACCGCATCGTGCGTGCGGAGGACGGCACCGAAGCGCCCTACGACCGCCTGCTGATGTGCACCGGCTCCAACCCCTTCATGCTGCCCGTGCCGGGCAAGGACCTGAAGGGCGTAATCGCCTACCGCGACATCGCCGACACCGACTACATGATCGAGACCGCGCGCACGCACAAGAACGCGGTGGTCATCGGCGGCGGCCTGCTCGGGCTCGAAGCCGCCAACGGCCTGATGCTGCGCGGCATGACCGTGACGGTGGTGCACGTGATGCCCTGGCTCATGGAGCGCCAGCTCGACGACGTGGCGGGCAAGCTGCTGCAGAAGTCGCTCGAAGACCGGGGCCTGAAGTTCCTGATGGGCGCGCAGACGCAGGACCTGGTCGGTGGCGACGACGGCCGCGTGAAGGCGATCCGCTTCAAGGACGGCACCGAGGTCGCGGCCGACCTCGTGGTGATGGCCGTGGGCATCCGCCCCAACGTCGAACTCGCCGAGAAGATGCGCCTGCACTGCAACCGCGGCATCGTCGTGACCGACACCATGCAGACCGTGACCGATGCGCGCATCTACTCGGTGGGCGAATGCGCGGCGCATCGCGGCATCGCCTACGGCCTGGTGGCGCCGCTGTTCGAGCAGGCCAAGGTCGCGGCCAACCACCTGGCGCTGTTCGGCATCGGCCGCTACCTCGGCTCGCTCACGTCCACCAAGCTCAAGGTGACGGGCATCGACCTGTTCAGCGCCGGCGAGTTCATGGGCGGCGAAGGCACCGAAGAGATCGTGATGAGCGACCCCTTCGGCGGCGTCTACAAGAAGCTGGTGCTCAAGGACGACAAACTGATCGGCGCCTGCCTGTACGGCGACACGGTGGACGGCAGCTGGTACTTCAAGCTGCTGCGCGACGGGCGCAGCGTGCACGACATCCGCGACAAGCTGATGTTCGGCGAATCGAACATCGGCGACACCGGCCACGAGGGCCACAGCAAGGCCGCGAGCATGCCCGACGATGCCGAGGTGTGCGGCTGCAACGGCGTGAACAAGGGCACCATCTGCAAGGCCATCAAGGAGAAGGGCCTGTTCACGCTCGACGAGGTGAAGAAGCACACCAAGGCCAGCGCCAGCTGCGGCTCGTGCACCGGGCTGGTCGAGCAGATTTTGATGTTCACGGCCGGCGGCGACTACTCGGCCACGCCGAAGAAGAAGGCGATCTGCGGCTGCACCGACATGAGCCACCAGGACGTGCGCGACGCGATCCGCAAGGAGCACTGGCTCACGCACGACGCGGTCTACCGCGGCATGGGCTGGCGCACGCCCAATGGCTGCGCCACCTGCCGCCCAGCCGTCAACTACTACCTCATCAGCACCTGGCCCAAAGAGGCCAAGGACGATCCGCAGAGCCGCTTCATCAACGAGCGCAGCCACGCCAACATCCAGAAGGACGGCACCTACTCCGTCATTCCGCGCATGTGGGGCGGCCACACCACGCCCGACGAGCTGCGGCGCATTGCCGATGCGGCCGACAAGTACAAGATCCCGACCGTCAAGGTCACGGGCGGCCAGCGCATCGACCTGCTGGGCGTGAAGAAGGAAGACCTGGAAGGCGTGTGGAAGGACATCGGCATGCCCAGCGGCTTTGCCTACGCCAAGTCGCTGCGCACGGTGAAGACCTGCGTGGGCAGCGAGTGGTGCCGCTTCGGCACGCAGGACTCCACCCAGATGGGCAAGGACCTGGAGCGCGCGCTGTGGGCCATGTACTCGCCGCACAAGGTCAAGCTGGCCGTGTCGGGCTGCCCGCGCAACTGCGCGGAGGCCGGCATCAAGGACGTGGGCGTGATCGGCGTCGACTCGGGCTGGGAGCTGTACGTGGGCGGCAACGGCGGCATCAAGACCGAGGTGGCGCAGTTCCTCGTGAAGGTGAAGACCGCCGAGGAAGTGATGGAACATGCCGGCGCCTTCCTGCAGCTGTACCGCGAGGAAGGCTGGTACCTGGAGCGCACCGTGCACTACATCGGCCGCGTCGGGCTGGACTACGTGAAGAAGAAGGTCCTCGAAGACGCCGAAGGCCGCCGGGCGCTGTGGGAGCGGCTGCAGTTCGCGCTCGACGGCGAGCCCGACCCGTGGTTCGAGTCGGCGCAGGCCTCGGTGGACGTGCGGCAGTTTGCGCCGCTGAGCGTGTGATCGGAGCGACCGCTTGAAACGACGACTCTTCATTGCTTCTTCCGCCCTCGCCGCACTCGCCCCGGTGGGCGCGCGTGCGCAGGTGGCCGACCTCAACGACGCCATCAACAAGGCCGGCCGCCAGCGCATGCTGTCGCAGCGCGCGAGCAAGGCCTACCTGGCGCTGGTGCAGAAGGTGGAGCCGCGCAGCGCGCAGCAGGTGCTTGACCGTTCCGTGGCGCTGTTCGAGCGCCAGCTCGGCGAGCTCAAGGCCTTTGCACCGACGCCGACGCTGCGCGCCACCTACGACGGGCTGGACGGCGCCTGGCGCGCGTTCCGCACCGAACTGGCCGACGCGGCGCCCGGCCGTGAAGCCGCCGCGCGGGTGGTGGCGCTCGACGCCGCCGTGCTCGCGCTGGCCCACCAGGGCACGGCGCAGTACGAGGCCGCCTCGGGCAAGCCGGTCGGGCGGCTGGTCAACATCGCGGGGCGCCAGCGCATGCTGTCGCAGCGCATGGCCAAGTGCTACCTGGCCGCGGCGATGCAGATCGACCCGGCCGGCAGCACCGCAGAGATCGCCAAGGCGCGCACCGAATTCCTGGCCGCGCTCGAGCTGTTGCGCAACGCGCCCGAGGCCACCGCACAGATCCGCCAGGAGTTGGTGCTGGCCGATGCGCAATGGATGTTCTTCAACCGCGGCCTGCAGCGCCTGGACGGTGCGGGCGCCTCGCCCGCGCTGATGTCCGACGTGTTCGTGAGCAGCGAGAACCTGCTCGCGATCATGGACCGCGTGACCGGCCTGTACGCCGAGATCAAGACCTGATCCGCGCCCGACCCCAAAGACAAGAGAGCCCCACCATGAGCGATTGGAAAGCCATCTGCCGCCTCGACGACATCCCCGTGCTCGGCGCCCGCCGCGTGATGCGACCCGCCGGCCTGGACGTGGCCGTGTTCCGCAATGCCGAGGACCAGGTCTTCGCGCTGCTCGACCGCTGCCCGCACAAGGGCGGCCCGCTGAGCCAGGGCATCGTGTTCGGCACCAGCGTGGCCTGCCCGCTGCACAACTGGGCCATCGGCCTGGACGACGGCTGCGCCCGCTCGCCCGACGAAGGCTGCACGCCGAAATTCGCGGTGAAGCTGGAAGACGGCGTGGTGCACTTGGACGCCGGCGAACTGGCCACGCACGCGCTCGACCTGGAGCGCCCGGTCGCCGGACCGCAGCGCCTGGCCGCCGTGACGGTCCTGTCCCCGGAAGAAGGTTGAGGCCCGCATGACCCAGGAGACGCGCTCCACCTGCCCTTACTGCGGCGTCGGCTGCGGCGTGATCATCGAATCGCAGGGCGACCAGATCACCGGCGTGCGCGGCGACCCCGAGCACCCGGCGAACTTCGGGCGCCTGTGCACCAAGGGCTCGACCTTGCACCTCACGGCCAGCGCGACCGTCACGCGCCAGACGCGGCTGTTGCAGCCCCTGCAGCGCCTCGCGCGCAAGGAGGCGCCCGCGCCCGTGACGTGGGACCACGCGCTCGACCTCGCCGCCGGCAAGTTCGCGCAGGTGGTGCGCGACCACGGCCCCGACGCGGTCGGCTTCTACGTGTCGGGCCAGCTGCTCACCGAGGACTACTACGTCTTCAACAAGCTCGCCAAGGGCCTGGTCGGCACCAACAACATCGACACCAACTCGCGCCTGTGCATGAGCAGCGCCGTGGCCGGCTACAAGCAGACGCTGGGCGCCGACGCGCCGCCGGCCTGCTACGACGACCTGAAGCACGCCGAGTGCCTGTTCATCGTGGGCAGCAACACGGCGTGGGCGCACCCCATTCTTTTTCGCCGCATCGAGGACGCGAAGGCCGCGAACCCGGCGCTGAAGATCGTCGTGGCCGACCCGCGCCGCACCGACACGGTCGAGATCGCCGACCTGTTCCTGCCGATCCAGCCCGGCACCGACGTCATGCTGTTCCACGGCATGCTGCACCTGATGCTGTGGGAGGGCTGGACCGACACCGCCTACATCGCGGCCCGCACGAACGGTTTCGACGCGCTCAAGGCCACGGTGCGCGACTGCACGCCCGACACCGTGGCGCAGGTGTGCGGCATTCCGAAAGACGACCTGCTCGCGGCGGCGCGGCTGTTCGCCACCTCGCCCGCCACGCTGAGCCTGTATTGCCAGGGCCTCAACCAGTCGTCCAGCGGCACGGCGAAGAACGCCGCGCTCATCAACCTGCACCTGGCCACGGGCCAGATCGGCAAGCCCGGCGCGGGCCCGTTCTCGCTCACGGGCCAGCCCAATGCGATGGGCGGGCGCGAGGTGGGCGGCCTGGCCAACCTGCTGAGCGCACACCGCGACCTGGCCAACCCCGAGCACCGCGCCGAAGTGGCCGCGCTGTGGGGCGTGCCCTCGGTGCCCGAGAAGCCCGGCAAGACGGCCGTGGAGATGTTCCAGGCCGCGGCCGACGGCGAGATTCGCGCGCTGTGGATCGCCTGCACCAACCCCGCGCAATCGATGCCCGACCAGGCCACGGTGCGCCGCGCGCTCGAACGCGCCGAGTTCGTCGTGGTGCAGGAAGCCTTCGCCACCACCGCCACCTGCGCCTTCGCCGACCTGCTGCTGCCCGCCACCACCTGGGGCGAGAAGGAAGGCACCGTGACCAACAGCGAGCGCCGCATCTCGCGCGTGCGCCCGGCCGTGCCCGCACCGGGCCAGGCGCGCAACGACTGGTCGATCGGCGTGGCCTTCGCGCGCCGGCTCGAACAGCAGCTGGGCCGCACCTTCACGCTGTTCCCGTACGAGAGCGCCGAATCGGTCTGGAACGAGCACCGCGAATCCACGCGCGGGCGCGACCTCGACATCACCGGCCTGAGCTACGCGATGCTCGAGAACGCCGGCCCGCAGCAATGGCCGCTGAAAGAAGGCGAGCGCGCCGGTCGCGTGCGCCTGTACGAAGACGGCGTGTTCCCCACGCCCGACGGCCGCGCGCGCTTTGTCGACACGCCCTACAAGCCCGTGGCCGAAGCGCGCGAGGCGCGCTTTCCCTTCTCGCTCAACACCGGCCGGCTGCGCGACCAGTGGCACGGCATGAGCCGCACCGGCACGGTCGGCAAGCTGTTCGGCCACGTGGCCGAGCCCATGGTGCAGATGAACGCGCAGGACATGGCGCGCCGCCAGATCGCCGAGGGCGACCTGGTGCACCTCACATCGAAGCGCGGCTCGATCCTGCTGCCGGCGCGCGCCAGCGCCGAGATCGGCCTGAGCCAGGCCTTCGTCGCGATGCACTGGGGCGAGGAGTACCTGAGCGGCTGCTCGTCGACCGGCGTGCGGCTCGCGGGCATCAACGCGCTCACCACGCCGGCCTTCTGCCCGACCTCGAAGCAGCCCGAGCTCAAGCACACGCCCGTGAAGATCCTCAAGGCCGAGCTGCCGTGGTCGCTGCTGGCCATGGCCTGGCTGCCCGCCGGCGACGCGCTCACGGCGCAGCGCGCACTGCAGCCGCTGATGGCGCTGTTCCCCTTCGCCACCTGCGTGCCGTTCGCGGGCAACGCGCCCGGCGAAGAAGAACGCAGCGGCGTGCTGTTCCGCGCCGCCGCGCACGACGCGCCCGACGCCGCGCTGGTCGAAAAAATCGAAGCCCTGCTGGGCCTGCAGACCGCCGACACCCTGCGCTACGCCGACCACCGCCGCGGCCAGCGCCGCGCCGCGCGGCTGGTGCGCCGCGCCGACGGCAGCGCCGGGCTCGAGGCCTTTTTGCTGGGCGGCGACACCAGCGCCGAAGCCTGGATCGCCACCCTGCTGCGCGAGGAACTGCCGGCCCAGAGCTACGGCCGCCTGCTGCTGTCGCCGGGCGCCCGCGCGCCGGTGGCCGTGCAGTCGCGCGGCAAGCCGGTGTGCGCCTGCTTCAACGTGACCGATCGCGCCATCGAGGCCGAGCTGGTGCGCTGCACCGGCAGCGCCGACGAGCGGCTGGCGGCGCTGCAGGGGGCGCTGAAGTGCGGCACCAACTGCGGGTCGTGCGTGCCGGAGCTCAAGCGCATGGTGCGGGCCACCCCGGCCGAAGCACTGGCCGTGGGGGCATAAGCCGACTCACATTCCGGCATAAGCGTTGCGGGACAATCCGCCTACCCATGGGAATCAGCCACTACATCAAGGAAATCGGCCGCGGCGCGCGGGGCGCCCGTCCGCTCACGCGCGAGCAGGCCTGCGACCTGTTCGGCCAGGTGCTGGACGGCACGGTCACCGACCTGGAAATCGGCGGCTTCTGCCTCGCGATGCGCATCAAGGGCGAAACGCCCGAGGAGATGGCCGGCTTTCTCGACGCCACGCACGCGCGCCTGAACCCCGTGACGACCCGCGGCGGCCCGCTGATCGTGCTGCCCAGCTACAACGGCGCGCGCAAGCTGCCGGTGCTCACGCCGCTCCTGGCGCTGCTGCTGGCCCGCGAAGGCCTGTCGGTGCTGGTGCACGGCAGCGCGAGCGAAACCTCGCGCGTACTGGCATCGAACGTGCTTTCAGCCCTGGACATGCCCCCGATGACCACGCTCACCCCGATCGCCGCCGGCCAGGTGGGCTTTGCCCCGACCGAGTTGCTGAACCCCGCGCTCAAGCGGCTGCTCGACGTGCGCCGCGTGGTCGGCCTGCGCAACCCCGGCCACAGCGTGGTCAAGCTCATGCGCCCGACCACCGGCCCCTGCGTGGTGGTGGCCAGCTACACGCACCCCGAATACGCCCGCACGATGGGCGAGACCTTCGAGCTCACGGGCATGACCGCCCTGCTCTCGCGCGGCCTCGAAGGCGAGGTCGTCTCCGACCCGCGCCGCACCGCGCAGATCGACGGCTTCGTGCGCGGCGTGCGCAGCGAACTCCAGGCCCAGGCCGCCGGCACCGCCGCCGACGTGCCTGGGTTGCCGAAAGAAATCGACGTCGCCACCACGGCCGCCTACACGCGGCGCGTGCTGGCCGGCGAGCTTCCCGTGCCCGAAGCCATCGCGACGCAAGTCAGGCACATCACCGAACTGGCCTCCCACGCATGAACACCCCCTCCCCCCTCATCACCGGCCGCTGCACGCTGGTGGGCGCCGGCCCCGGCGACCCCGAGCTGCTGACCGTCAAGGCCGTCAAGGCGATCCAGGCCGCCACGGTGCTGCTGGTCGACGACCTCGTGAACGACGCCGTGCTCCAGGCCTATGCCCGGCCCGGCGCGCGCATCGTGCACGTGGGCAAGCGCGGCGGCTGCAAGAGCACGCCGCAGGCCTTCATCGAGCGGCTCATGATCACGGCCGTGCGCGAAGGCGAGACGGTGGTGCGCCTGAAGGGCGGCGACCCGTTCATCTTCGGGCGCGGCGGCGAAGAGGTGGAACACCTGCGCGACGCCGGCATCGAATGCACGGTGGTCAACGGCATCACCGCCGGCCTGGCCGCCGTGACCTCGCTGGGCGTGCCGCTCACCCACCGCGATCACGCGCAGGGCGTGGTCTTCGTCACCGGCCACGCCAAGACCGGCGCGGGCGCGGCCGAAGACCCGACCGACTGGCGCGCGCTGGCCGCCACGGCGCACAACGCCCGCCTCACGCTCGTGATCTACATGGGCGTCTCGGGCGCCGGCCACATCGAGCGCGAACTGCTGCACGGCCTGCCGGGCGACACGCCCGTGGCCGTGGTGCAGCACGCGAGCCTGCCGCACCAGCGCCACCTCGTGACCACGCTGCAGGGCCTGCAAGCCCGCATCGCCGAGGCCGGGCTGGCCAGCCCGGCGGTGATCGTGGTGGGCGACGTGCTGCAGGGGCTGGCCGCGGCGGCGCTGCAGCCGGGCGACGCCGGCCGGTTCGGGACCTAGCGCGCAGCCTCGAGGTGCGTGACGGTCGGCTTGCCCTTCACCACCTCGACATGAAACCGGACCTTGTCGCCGGGCTTGACCTGTTCGAGCATCTGCTTCTCGGCCACATCGAAACCCATCGTCATCGGCGGCATCGCCAGATTGGGGATGTCGCCGTGCTTCAACACGATCAGGCCGCGGGCCGGGTCGATCTTCTGGACGACGGCATCGGTCAGCATGCCCGGCGCGGACGCCTTCGCGGGCGGCAGCTCGCTCTTCGGCGCCTGGGCCTGGGCGACACCAGCCAGGCCGGCGAGCAGCGCGAAGGCAAGGGGATGGAGAAAGTTCATGAAGTGGCTCCTTGATGAGATGAGGGGTTGGAAACAGCAGGCGACAAAGGGGCGCGGCGGCGCAGCAGATACCAGGCCGCGGGCACGACCAGCATGCTCAGCAGCGGTGCAGTGACCATGCCGCCCACCATCGGCGCGGCAATGCGGGTCATGACCTCCGAGCCAGTGCCGCTGCCCCACAGGATGGGCAGCAGGCCGGCCATCACGACCGCCACGGTCATCGCCTTGGGCCGCACGCGCAGCACGGCGCCTTCGCGGATCGCGGCCAGGAGCGTCTCGTCGTTCATCGGCTCGCCGGCATCGAGGCGCCGCGCCAGCGCGTTCTTCAGATAGACCAGCATCACCACGCCGAACTCGGCCGCCACGCCGGCCAGCGCGATGAAGCCGACCGCCGTGGCCACCGAGATCGAATGGCCCAGCGCCCAGATGAGCCAGAAGCCGCCGACGAGCGAGAACGGCACGGCCGCCATCACGAGGGCCGCATCGGCGAACGAGCGGAACAGCAGGTACAGCAGCACGAAGATCACCGCCAGCGTGGCCGGAACGACCAGCTTCAGCCGCTCGGTCGCGCGCGCCAGGTACTCGAACTGGCCGGACCATGACACCGCATAGCCCGCGGGCATCTTCACGGCCTGGTCGACGGCCGCCTGCATGTCGTGGACGGCGGAGCGCAGGTCGCGCCCGCGCACGTCGACGTAGACCCAGCCCGACAGCCGCGCGTTCTCGCTGCGCAGCATCGGCGGGCCGTCCTCGATGGTGATACGCGCGACGTCGCCGAGCAGCAGCTGTGCGCCCTTCTCCGTCACGAAGGGCAGCTGCCGCAGCCGTTCCAGCGAATCGCGGATCTCGCGCGGATAACGCACGTTGATGGGGTAGCGCTCGCGGCCCTGGATCACTTCGCCCACGTTCTCGCCGCCGATGGCCGTGGACACCACGGCCTGCACATCGGCCACCGAGAGGCCGTAGCGCGCGGCCGCCAGCCGGTCGACATCGACGTCGATGTAGCGCCCGCCGGTGAGCCGCTCCGCCAGCGCCGAGGACACACCGGGCACGCCCTTCACCGCCGCCTCGATCTGCGTGGTGAGCGTGTCGATGGTGGCCAGGTCCGCCCCCGCCACCTTGATGCCGACCGGGCTCTTGATGCCCGTGGCCAGCATGTCGATGCGGTTGCGGATGGGCGGCACCCACACGTTGGTCAGGCCCGGCACCTTGACGGCGCGGTCCAGCTCCTCGACCAGCCTGTCGGGTGTCATGCCGACGCGCCATTGATCCTTCGGCTTGAACTGAATGGTGGTCTCGAACATCTCGAGCGGCGCGGGGTCGGTCGCGGTGTCCGCGCGGCCGGCCTTGCCGAACACGCGCGCAACCTCGGGCACGGTCTTGATGAGGCGGTCGGTCTGCTGCAGCAGCTCGGCGGCCTTCGACACCGACAGCCCCGGCAGCGCCGACGGCATGTAGAGCAGATCGCCTTCGTCCAGCGGCGGCATGAACTCGCCGCCCAGGCGCATCAGCGGCACCACGGTCAGCGCCAGCAGCACCGCGGCGACGGCGAGCGTTCCCTTGGGAAAGCGCAGCACCAGCTCCAGTGCGGGCCGGTACACGGCCATCAGGAAGCGGTTCACCGGATTGGCGCCTTCGTGCGGAATGCGCCCGCGCACCAGGTAGCCCATGAGCACCGGGATCAGCGTGACCGACAGGCCCGCCGCTGCCGCCATCGCATAGGTCTTGGTGAAGGCCAGCGGCGAGAACAGCCGCCCCTCCTGCGCCTCGAGCGAGAACACGGGCACGAAGGACAGCGTGATCACCAGCAGCGAGAAGAACAACGCCGGCCCGACCTCCACCGACGCGTCGGCCACCAGCCGCCATCGCTCTCCCACCGTCGGCTGCCGGCCCTGCGCCGTCTCGAAGGCCTCGATGTGCTTGTGCACGTTCTCGACCATCACGATGGCGCCGTCCACCATCGCCCCGATCGCGATCGCGATGCCGCCCAGCGACATGATGTTGGCGTTGACGCCCTGCCAGTGCATCACGATGAAGGCCGCGAGCACGCCGATCGGCAAGGCCACCACCGCCACCAACGCCGAGCGCAGGTGGAACAGGAAGACCGCGCAGACCAGCGCCACCACGATGAACTCTTCGATCAGCTTGCCGCGCAGGTTGTCGACAGCGCGGTCGATGAGCAACGAGCGGTCGTAGGTCGGCACGATCTCGACGCCCGGCGGGAGGCCGGGCTTGAGCGCATCGAGCTTCGTCTTGACGGCCTCGATGGTGGAGCGCGCGTTCTTGCCCGAGCGCATGACGATCACGCCGCCGGCCACTTCGCCTTCGCCGTCGAGTTCGGCGATGCCGCGGCGCATCTCGGGGCCGATCTGGACGGTGGCCACGTCGCGCAGCAGCACCGGCGTGGCGCCCGTCACGGCCAGCGGGATGGTGCGGAAGTCGTCCAGCGAACGCAGGTAGCCGCGCGAACGCACCATGTACTCGGCCTCCGCGAGCTCGACGACCGAGCCGCCCGAGGCCTGGTTGGCCTTCTGCAGCGCCGCCACGACCGCCTGCTGCGTGATGCCCAGCGCGCGCATGCGGTCGGGGTCGAGCACCACCTGGTACTGGCGCACCATGCCGCCGATGCTGGCGACCTCGGCCACGTCGGGCACGGTCTTGAGTTCGAACTTGAGGAACCAGTCGTTCAGCGCGCGCAGCTGCCCGATGTCGCGCGTGCCCGTGCGGTCGACCAGTGCGTACTCGTAGACCCAACCCACGCCCGTGGCGTCGGGGCCCAGCGAGGCGTTCGCGCCGGCGGGCAGTCTGCTCTGCACCTGGTTGAGGTACTCGACCACGCGCGAGCGCGCCCAGTACGGATCGGTCTTGTCGTCGAACAGCACGTAGACGAACGAATCACCGAAGAACGAGTAGCCACGCACCGTCTTCGCACCGGGCACGCTGAGCATGGTGGTGGTCAGCGGGTAGGTGACGAGGTCTTCGACCACCTGGGGCGCCTTGCCGGGGAAAGGCGTGCGGATGATGACCTGCGTGTCCGACAGGTCGGGCAGCGCATCGAGCGGCGTGCGCACCACCGACCACCACCCCGCGGCCACCAGGAACAGGGTCGAGATCAGCACCAGGAAGCGGTTGCCGATCGACCAGCGGATGACGGCGGCGATCATCGCTTGGCGCCCGCTTGCATGCGCTGCACGGAGACCAGCTCGTAGCCGGTGGGGCCGCCTTCCTTGAACTCGAAGCGGACCAGGTCGCCGGGCTGGATGTCCGGGAACGCGTCGGGCGATGCCTTCGCAAAGCCCATCGTCATCGGCGGCCACTTGAGCGTGGCGACGGGGCTGTGCGAGATCGTGAGGCCGTCGGGCGCCACGCTCTCGACCTTGCCTTCGGCCTGGTGCAGCACGGCAGCCGGCGCTGCGGCCGTGGCCGCAGGCGATGCCATGCTGCCCAGCACCGACCGCAGCCGGGCTTCCGAGTCGATGAGGAACTGGCCGCTGGCCACGACCTGCTCGCCTTCATTCAGGCCGGAGATGACTTCGGTGTCGTCACCCAGGTCCGCGCCAGTCGACACGTCGCGCGGCTCGAACGCGCCGTCGGCCTTGCGCACGATGACGACCGCGCGCTTGCCGGTGCGGATCACGGCTTCGGACGACACGACCAGCCGGGTGCTGGTGGGCCCCGTCACCTGCAGGCGCAGCAGCATGCCGGGCGTGAGCTTCCCGTTCTTGTTGTCGACTTCGAAGCGGGCTTTCAGTGTGCGGGTGGTTGCGCTGACCTCGGGCAGGATCTCGTCGAGCGTGCCGTCGAACGACTGGGCGGCGTCGGCCTGGAGGACCGCCTTGACCTTCTGGCCGCGCGCGAGCCGCACGGCCTGCGCTTCCGGAATCTCGGCCACCGCCCAGACCTTCTCCAGGCCCGCGATGCGGAACAGCGTCATGCCGGGCGTGACCGCGACGCCTTCGCGCACGCCCAGCTCGGCCACCACACCGTCGGACGGCGCAGTGAGCACGTAGCGCGCCTGCGCCGTGCCGGTCTCCTCGCTGCGGCGGATGAGCTCGGCGGGGATGGACAGCGCCCGCATGCGATCACGAGCGGCCGCGACGAGGTCGGCGGAAACACCCGATCGCTGGAGGGCCAGCCACTCGTTCTGCGGGCCCAGCCATTCAGGCGCGAAGACCGTCGCCAACGCCTGCCCCTTGCGCACGCGCTCCATCGGCGCGCGGACCGACAGGCGCTCGACGTAGCCCGCCACGCGCGTCTGCACGACGACGTTGAGCCGCTCGTCGAACTGCACGGCACCGACCGCATCGAAGGACGCGGCGGTCTCCACCCGCCGCACGCCGGCATACCGGATGCCGAGGTTCTGCTGGACCGTGGGGCTCACCTGCACGCCGCCTTCGTTGCCCGTGCCGGTGGCGCTGTCGGCGTACATGGGCACCAGCTGCATGTCCATGAAGGGCGACTTGCCGGGCTTGTCGAAGCGCGGGCCGGGCACCATGGGGTCGTGCCAGTAGAGAACCTTACGGCCGTCCGGGGTGGACGGCGCGGTCGCCGGCGCCTCCGTGGAGGGGGCGGTCGTGCGCCCCAGGTAGAAGGCGCCTGCTGCGAGCAACAGGGCGGCCAGCAGCGCTGCGCCGATCGTGCGTGTGCGGTTCATGGGGCCCCCTCGGTGGTGAGCGGCCGGAAGGCCAGTTGGACGTGGGTTCTGGCCAGATCGCGCTGCAGCGTCAGCAGCTTGCGCTGCGCTTCGACTTCGGCATGCCGCGCCTCGAACAGCGTGACGAGGCTGCCCTGGTTGGAACGGTAGGCCGCAGTCGCAGCCGCCGTTCTCTGGCCGGCCGGAACGACCACGCCCGAGCGGTAGCGGTCGATGCGTTGCTGCAGGCGTTGCGCATCGCTGCGCAGCGCCTGGTACTCGGCGGTCGCGGCCCGGGTGGCTTCGGCCAGGTCGGCCTCGGCTTTCTCGACCAAGGCCAGCTTGGCGGCGGTGTCCCGGTCCTGCCGCTCGCCGGGTGCGATCGGCAGAGGAATGCTCAGACCCACCGACACCATGTCGGCGTAGCCGGTGCGCTGGCCGTAGGCGAGCTCCCAGGTCCAGTTCGGCTTGCGGTTGGACGCGGTGACGGCCGCCGTCTGCCTGGCCACGTCGACATCGCGCTGCATGGCTGCGACCGTGGGGTGCGCGGCCACATAGGCGGCTTCGGAGGGCACGGCGATGGCGCCCGGAGAACGCAGTTCGTCGGGCGGCACGCCGACCCAGCGCTGGAAGGCGACGCTGGCGGCTTCCTGCTGCTGCAGGAGGTCGGCCGTCTCGTCTTCCGCGATGCCTCTGGCGCCGGCCAGCGCCAGCACGTCCTGGCTGCTCCCCGCGGCCGACGACAGGCGTGCGCGCGAGGCTTCCAGTTCTTCGTGCGCATGGTGCTCCATGCGCCGTGCGAGCTTGACGCTCTCGCCGGCGTAGAAGGCGTCCACGTAGGCGAGCGCGGCCTGCCGGCGGGTGTCGGCTACGGCGGCCTGCACCCGCACCGCCTCCAGGCCGACCGACGCCTCGGCGGCGGCCTGCCGCGCGGCGCGCTTGTCGGCGGACAGCCATTCCTGGCTGAGGCCGATGCGCTTCATCGTCATCGAGTCGCGCGTGGTGTGGAAACGGTCCGCGCCCGTCGCGGGCAGGTTGTCGACGCCGATGCGCAGCGTGGGGTCGGGAAGCTGCGGGGCCGCGGAGGCCGCCGCCGTGGCGCTGGCGACACCGGCACGGGCGGCGCGGGTGGTTTCGGAGCGCTGCGTCGCCCGCTGAAGCGCGTCCTCCAGGGACAGGGGGGCCGCCGTCGCCAGAGACGGCAGCAGCGCGGCAGCCCAGGCGGCCGCGCGCGAAAAGGAAATGAACATGAGAACTCCGCAAACGAACGAGCGATTCGCTGGCAGGCGCACGCGCCGCACCAGCACCGGTCAGTCGACGGAGAGGTCAGACGCGCAGTCGGCGCGTGGCGAGAAAAACGGGATCGGGCGGTGGATGCTGCCGCTCCGGCACGGCCTGCGGCGGAAGGACATGGCCCTCCGACACCAGCACCAGCGGCATCACCACGAGCTGCACGATGGCCGGCAGCGAAGGCGTGGTCAGCTTCACCGGCTCGAAGGACAGCGACAGGTCGGCGGCGTGCTGGAAGCACAGCACCGGCTGGGCCATGTCCATGCCTTCGCAGGGCTCGCCCGACGCCATCATGTCGGCCATCGAGCCCGGGCTGTCCGACGCGCCGGGGCAGACATAGCCTGCCAGCGCCAGCTGCGAGAACAGCAGCGACAGGACCACGAAAATCGCGGTCGTGCAGCGACGAAGGGAGCGGCGGGCCATGAGGAGGCGCAGTGTAGCGCCGCCGTCCGGGCGCCGCCTAAAATCCCGCCCGGCCCAACGAACAAGAAGGAAGAGGCAGGGATGCTCGACAAACTCAACGAATTCACCGAAAGCCACGGCGAGCTGCGCCGCGGGCGCGGGCTGGTCACGGGCACCATCGCCTTCAGCCTCGCTGCCCTGTGCTTCCTGGGCGTGCTGGCCTTCCACTTCCCGCAGTACTTGACGACGCCCGAGCTGCGCAAGAGCTACAACGTCGATGTGATGCGCGTCATCCTGCTCACCGCGCTGGTCATCGCGGGCGGGCTCTCGCTGGTCAACATCATCTTCAACCGCTCGCGCTGGCTCTCGTCGGCCGCGTTCCTGCTGGTGGTGGTGTCTGCGCTGCTGGGCGGGCACAAGGTGCCGGTGCACGACTTCGCGGACCACACGCCGTACATCGGGCTCGATTGGTTCATCCTCGACCTCTTGGGCTCGTCGCTGATCTTCATCTTCATCGAGAAGCTCTTTGCGCTGCGCAAGGACCAGCCGGTGTTCCGCGAAGAGTGGCAGACCGACTTTCATCACTTCGTGGTGAACCACATGATCGTGGGCTTCGTGCTGCTGGCCACCAACCTCATGGTGCACAAGCTCTTCGGCTGGGCCGCCAACGACGGCATCCGCGGCTGGGTGAGCAACCTGCCGTTCTGGGCCGGCATCCTGCTGATCATTCTCGTGGCCGACCTCGTGCAGTACTGGACGCACCGCGCCTACCACGAGGTGCCGGTGCTGTGGCGCCTGCACGCCGTGCACCACAGCGTGAAGAGCATGGACTGGATGGCGGGCTCGCGCCAGCACATCCTCGAATTGCTGATCACGCGCACGCTGGTGCTCGCGCCCATCTACGTGCTGGGCTTCAGCAAGGACGTGATCGACGCCTACATCGTGGTGGTCGGCTTCCAGGCGGTGTTCAACCACTGCAACGTGAGCGTGCGGCTGGGCCCGCTGCGCTACCTGATCGTGACGCCCAACTTCCACCACTGGCACCACAGCCAGGACATCGAGGCGCTCGACAAGAACTACGCGGCGCACTACGCCTTCCTCGACTACATCTTCGGCACCGCCGTGAAGAGCACCAAGCTCTGGCCCGAGAAGTACGGCGTGCTGGGCGACTACGTGCCCAACGGCTTCTTCAAGCAGCTGAAGTTCCCGTTCGTCTGGAAGGGATGACCATGGGCTCCCTTCTTCGCGCGGTGGCGCTCGCCGCGGCGCTGCCGCTCTTGCTCTCGGCCTGCGCCACGCGCATCGAGATGCCTTCCGAAACCTCCGGCCTGCGCCTGCGCGTGCAGAGCTCGGTGATCGCCCCCGGCAACGGCGGCGAGCTGATCGGCGCCGAGGTGCTGGCGCCCGGCGACATCCTGCTGACCTCGATCGCCACGGTGAACTCGTTCGGCATCCGCCTGGGCACCTTCTCGCCCGTGAGCCATGCCGTGCTGTACCTGGGCGACGGCCAGATCGCCGAGGCCGTGGGCACCGGCGTGCGCGCGCGACCGCTGGCCGAGGTGGTCGACGAAGAGCAGATGGTCGTGGCCTTTCGCGTGCCGGGCCTCGTCACGGCCGATGTCGAGAAGATGCGTGA
Organism: Variovorax sp. GW460-12-1-14-LB1; assembly: GCF_059423605.1. NCBI lineage: Bacteria > Pseudomonadati > Pseudomonadota > Betaproteobacteria > Burkholderiales > Comamonadaceae > Variovorax > Variovorax sp. GW460-12-1-14-LB1. Next base: position 30,978 of record NZ_JBWKYF010000036.1, on the reverse strand, counting down.
GTGGGCGCATTCACAGGTCGGCACCCGCTACAACACCGCCGGCGTGCTGCTGAACGCGCCCTTCGTGCTGAACCGCCGGCTGTGCGAGCTGCCGCTGATTCCCTCGGCCGTCAGCGCGTACTGCATCAGCGGCCTGGCCACGGTGCAGCTGGGCGCCAGCCGCAACGACCAGTTCTTCTGCTCCCAGTTCGTGCTGGAGGCCTACCGCCAGGCCGGCGTGCCGATCACCGACGCCGACCCGCGCTGGGTGAGCCCCGCCGACCTGCTCCACATGCGCGAAGGCGACGTGCCCTCGATCGCCGCCACGCAGCCGCTGCGCTACGTGGGCCACCTCAAATACAACCCGCCGCCGGTGCTGGCGGCGGACGGACCCGCTTGAGCTCTTCTCCTCCCTCTTCTTCCTTTGACGTCGTTGTCGTCGGTGCCGGCGCCGCCGGTCTTTTTTGCGCCGCCCTGGCGGGCCAGCGCGGCCTGCGCGTGCTGCTGGTCGACCACAGCGAGAAGGTCGGCGAAAAGATCCGCATCTCGGGCGGCGGCCGCGCCAACTTCACCAACCGCGACCTCGACGTGCGCGCCCCGCAGTGCCATTTCGTCGGCGACAACCCGAATTTCTGCCGCTCGGCGCTCTCGCGCTACGCGCCGCAGCAGTTCATCGACATGGTGCAGCGCCACGGCATCGCGTACCACGAGAAGCACAAGGGCCAGCTGTTCTGCGACGGCTCCTCGCAGCAGATCGTCGACATGCTGCTGGCCGAGTGCGCCGCCGGCAACGTCGAACGCTGGCAGCCGTGCAAGCTCGGCGACATCGCCTTTGTCGACGGGCGCTACCAAATCAGTAGCACGCGCGGCCCGATCGACGCGCCCAAGCTCGTGGTGGCCACCGGCGGCCTGTCGATTCCCCAAATTGGTGCCAGCGATTTCGGCTACCGGCTCGCCGAGCAGTTCGGCCTGCGGCTGGTCACGCCGCGTCCGGCGCTGGTGCCACTGACCTTCGGCGGCGACGCCTGGGCGCCCTACGCCGGCCTGGCCGGGCTGGCGCTGCCGGTGCGCATCGAGACTGGCGGCAAGAAGGACAAGATGGCCTTCCTGGAAGACCTGCTGTTCACCCACCGCGGCCTGTCGGGCCCGGCGGTGCTGCAGATTTCGAGCTACTGGAAGCCCGGCGCCCCGCTGACGCTGGACTTTGCGCCCGGCACGGACGTGGCCGAGTCGCTGACCGACGCCAAGCGGCGCTCGAAGAAGCGCATCGCCAACGAGCTGGCCGCGCTGGTGCCCTCGCGGCTGGCCGACGCCTGGGTCGGCGAAGACCCGGCCCTGCAGCGCCCGGTCAACGAAGCCACCGACAAGGCGCTGGCGGCGCTGTCCGAGCGCATCGCCCGCTGGCAGATCACCCCCAGCGGCACCGAGGGCTACAAGAAGGCCGAAGTGACGGCGGGCGGCGTCGACACCCGCGATCTGTCGTCCCAGACCATGGAATCGAAGCAACCGGGCCTGTATTTCATCGGGGAAGTGGTCGACGTGACGGGTTGGTTGGGCGGATACAACTTCCAGTGGGCCTGGGCCAGTGCCCATGCGTGCGCAACCGCGCTATAATCTCGGGCTAACTTCCGGCCTTCCCTCAACGGCCACCAAAGATTTCAGTTGAGGAACCCCGGCTTTGGGCCTCGATCTCCCCGAGCCAACTTCAGTTCAACGATTCATCAATGACCACCATCCGCGTTAAAGAAAACGAGCCCTTCGACGTCGCCCTGCGTCGCTTCAAGCGCACCATCGAAAAGCTCGGCCTGCTGACCGACCTGCGCGCCCGCGAGTTCTACGAGAAGCCGACGGCTGAGCGCAAGCGCAAGAAGGCAGCTGCGGTCAAGCGCCACTACAAGCGCGTGCGCAGCATGCAGCTCCCCAAGAAGCTGTACTAAGCAACGCCCAGGGTGGCTGGCCCCGACGAAAGTCCCCGCCAGCGCCCCGTTGCACCAGCCGCGCCAGGGAAACCTGCCGCGGCTTTTGTTTTTTCCGAAAGGTTGCGAAGAATGACTCTCAAAGAACAAATCACCGAAGACATGAAGACGGCGATGCGCGCCAAGGACTCGGAGCGCCTGGCCACCATCCGCCTGCTGCTCGCCGCCATGAAGCAGAAGGAAGTCGACGAGCGCGTGGAACTCGACGACGCCATGGTCGTGGCCATCGTCGACAAGATGGTCAAGCAGCGCAAGGACTCGATCGCCGCGTTCACCACGGGTGGGCGCGCCGACCTGGCCGACAAGGAAGCCGCCGAGATCAAGGTGCTCGAGGTCTACCTGCCCCAGCGCATGAGCGCCGACGAAACGGCCGCCGCGGTGAAGGCCATCGTGGCCGAACTGGGCGCCTCGGGCCCCGGCGACATGGGCAAGGTGATGGGCGTGGTCAAGACGCGCCTGGCCGGCAAGGCCGACATGGGCCAGGTCAGCACCGCGGTCAAGGCCGCCCTCACGGGCGCCTGAGGCGGCCACCGCCATGAAGAACGGCAGCAGCAGCCCGCTCGGCGCCGCCCCCGTCGCGACGATCCCGAAGGCCTGCGCCTGCCTGGTCGATGCGCAGGGCCGGCTGCTGGTGTTCCGTCATCCCGAAGACGGCAACATGCAGCTGCCCAAGGGCACCATCGAGCCCGGCGAGTCGCCCGAGGCGGCCGTGCGGCGCGAGCTGCTCGAAGAGTCGGGCCTGGTGTTCGCCGGCCGGCTCGAATCGCTGGGCACGCTGGAGCGCGAATGCGAAGCCGGCGTCGAAGGCAACACGCACCGCCATCCGCAGCGCTGGCACATCTTCCTGATGCGCGACCACCGCGCCCTGCCCGAGACCTTCGAGCACATGGCCACGGGCAGCCCGGAAGAAGAAGGCCTGGTGTTCTCGTTCTACTGGCTCGAGGCCGACGCCCCCATCGAGGACTTCGCCCTGCCCTACCGCCAGACCATCGAGCGCGTGCGCGCGGCCCTGCTGGCCGCCAGCTGACCGGTCACGGGATCAGGCGGACATGACGGCGCGCAGCGCCATGTACGCCCCCAGCAGCGCCAGCCCGATCAGGAAGCAGCGCCGGAACACGGCCACCGGCAACCGCTGCCGCAACCAGGTGCCCAGCACCATGCCGCCGACCGCCGGCACCAGCATCGCCAACGACCCGCCCAGCACCGCCGCCGGGTAGCTTCCGTTGGCCGCCAGCCCCAGGGCCAGCACCACGGTCGACGTGGTGAACGAGATGCCCATGGCCTGGATCAACGCGTCGCGCTGGAAACCCAGCGCCTGCAGGTACGGCACGGCCGGCACCGCGAACACGCCGGTCACGGACGTCACCAGTCCCGTCGCAGCGCCCACCACGGGCCCCAGCCAGCGCGCCTGTGCGTCGCTCACGTGCAGCTGCCGCCCCGTCAGCCCCCACAGCGCATAGATCACCAGCGCCACGCCCAGCGCCAGCGAAGCCCAGGCCCCGGCCGGTACGCCCAGCCACCACGCCCCGGCGAGCGTGCCCACCACGACACCGGCCTGCATGCGACCGATGCGGCGGAACACGGCGCCGAAGCTCGCGCGCGCCCCGGTCTGCCAGAGGTTGGTGACCAGCGACGGCACGATCAGCAGCGCCGCCGCCTGCGCGGGCGACATCCACAGCGCGAGCAGCGCCATCGCCACGGTCGGCAGCCCCAGGCCGATCACACCCTTGATCAGGCCGGCCAGCAGGAAGACCGCGGCGGCCGCCGCCCACAGGCCCATCGCTTCGTTGGAGATCGTCATCGCCGCGGAGTCTGCCGACCGGCGCCCTCACTGGAAATGCGGCTTTCGCGCAGCCAGCCTCAGGCACAGGCTGAGGCTGGCGTGCTACCTTGCGGCCCATCATGCGATTCGACCTGACCGACCTGCGGCTCTTTCTCCACGTCGTCGAAGCCGGCAGCCTCACGGCCGGCGCTGGCCGCTCGCACATGACGCTGGCCTCGGCCAGCCAGCGTGTGCGCGGCATGGAAGACGCGCTCGGCACGCCCCTGCTCACGCGCCACGCGCAGGGCGTGCGCCCCACCGAGGCCGGACGCACGCTGCTGCACCATGCGCGCGTCGTGCTGCAGCAGATGGAGCGGCTGCGCGGCGAGCTCGGCGAGTACGGCCAGGGCCTCAAGGGCCACGTGCGCTTCATGTGCGGCACCTCGGCGCTCACCGAGCACCTGCCCGAGGTGCTGAGCCGCTTCCTGGCCGAGCATCCGCGCATCTCGGTCGACCTCGAGGAGCGCGCCAGCCCCGACACCGTGGAGGCCCTGCGCAGCGGCCTGTGCGACATCGGCATCGTCTCCGACGCCATCGACAGCGACGGCCTCGAATGCCACCCCTTCCGCCGCGACGACCTCGTGCTGGTGATGCCGCGCGGCCACGCGCTGGCCAGCCGGCGCCGCGTGCACCTGGCCGAGGTGGTCGACAGCGAGTTCGTCGGCCTGCCCGCCGACAGCGCGCTGCAGCAGCTGATCACCGGGCACGTGCGCGCGCTCGCCAGGCACCTGGCCTACCGCGTGCGCGTGCGCAACTTCGAGGCCGTGTGCCGCATGGTCGAGTACGGCATCGGCGTGGGCATCGTGCCGCAGACCGCGGCCGAGCGCTGCGCCCGCTCGATGAAGATCGCGCGCGCCTCGCTCGCCGACCCCTGGGCCGAGCGCACGCTCATGGCCTGCGTGCGCTCGTCGCAAGACCTGCCGCTCAATGCGCGGCGCATGCTCGACTACCTGACCGCGCCACCGCCGCCGGCGGAGGCTACGCGCAAGTGACCGGCCGCCCCTGCCGCGCACGCGCCGCAATGAAGGCCTCGAAGGCTTCGCGGCTGGTCTTGCGCGGCACGTAGCCGAACTGGGTCTTCAGCGCGGTGTTCAGCAGCACCGGCCGGTAGCGCAGGAAGTCGAGCTGCTCGGGCCCGTAGCGGCTCACGCCCAATGCCGATCCGGCGGCCAGCGCCGCCTGCAGCACGCCGGCCGGCCAGGCGATGGCGCGCTTGCCGAGCCGCGCGGCGATCTCGTGGATCGTGAGCGCGCCGTCGCCCGCGAGGTTGTAGCAGCCGGGCGGCGCGCCGCCGAGCGCGTGGGCGATGGCGCCGGTCACGTCCTCGTCCCACACGAACACGAAGGGGCTGTCGCTGCCGCGGATGGCGATCAGCCGCTTCTTCTCGAACAGCGCCGTGATCTGGTTGTCGACGCGCTCGCCGAGGATGGTGCCGATGCGCAGCACCGTCTGCGCCAGCGCGGGATGCTGCACGCGGCAGTCGGCCAGCATCTCTTCCACCTGTCGCTTGTGGTCGGCATAGGCGAACACCGGGTTGCCGCGCAGTGGCTGCGACTCGGTGATCCAGGCCGGGTTGTCCGCGTGGTAGCCGTAGGCCGCACCACTGGACGACACCACGATGTGCCCCACGCCGCGCGCCACGCAGGCGTCGAGCACGTTGCGCGTGCCGCCCACGTCGACCGAATGCTCGAAGGCGCGGTTCGAACCCTTGCCGGGCGTGACGATGGACGCGAGGTGCACCACCGTGTCGATCGCGTGTTCGGCGAGCACGTCGGCGATGCCGTCGTCGCGCACGTCCTGCTGCAGGTAGGCCACGCCGGGCAGCCGGCGCTCCGTGGGCACCTCGCGCACGTCGAGTGCCACCAGGGTTTCGAAGGTGCCTTGCGCGGCCAATGCCGCGAGCACGCTGCGCCCGAGAAAACCGTCACCGCCCGTCACCAGCACGCGCCGCGCGGACGCCTTCCAGACCTCGCTCATGGCGTCGCAGGCTTGCGCCCCCACCAGCTCGCCAGCGCGAGGCCCGCGATGATGTCCCAGAAGCCCCACACGCCGGCCACCACGGCCATGCCGCCGAGCCCGCCGAAGAAGCTGAAGATCAGCACCAGCCCGAGCCCCGCGTTGCGGATGCCCACCTCGATGGCCACCGCGCGCCGGTCGTAGTCGCCCAGCCCCGAGAGCCGCGCGCACAGGTAGCCGGTGCCGAAGGCCAGCGCGTCGTGGATCACCACGGCCATCAGCACCAGTCCCACGTAGTCGAGAAAGTAGCGCCAGTTGCCCGCGATGGCGCCGACGATGAAGGCGATCAGCGCCAGGAAGCTCAGGATGCGCGCCGGCTTCTTGATGCGCGCCGTGAGCCCCGGCAGCTTGTGCGCGCAGGCCACGCCCAGCACGAAGGGAATGCCGATGATCATCACGATGTGGCCCAGCATGTCGAAGGGGTCGAGCGCGATGGTCTTGAGCAGCACCGAGGCCGTGGGATGCAGGCCGCCCCAGAACGCGAAGTTCAGCGGCATCACCACGATGGAGAGCGCATTCGAGATGGCCGTCATCGACACCGACAGCGCCACGTTGCCGCCCGCGCGGTGCGTGAGGATCTGCGAGATGTTGCCCGGCGGGCAGCAGGCCACGAGGATCATGCCCAGCGCGATGCTCGGGCCCGGCTGCAGGATCAGCGTGAGCACGAAGGTCACGGCCGGCAGCACCACGAACTGCGCACCGATACCCACCGCCATCGCGCCGGGCATGCGTGCCACGCGCCTGAAGTCGTCGATGCGCGTGTCCAGCGCAATGCCGAACATCAGGAAGCCCAGCACCACGTTGAGCAGCACCAGCGAGGCCGGGTTGAAGTGCAGGCGGATCTCGTCGACAGGCAGCATGCGCGGAACCCCTTGTAGAAAGACGATCAGTCAGCCAGTGCGGCAGCGGCCTGGCGCACGGCCGCGCGGTAGGTGTCCTTGTGCACGTAGTAGGCCATGCGCTCCAGCTGCAGGTACTTGAAGCCGCCCGACAGATCGGGCGGCGGCCCCTGCACCGCCGTGCGCAGCGCCGTTGCCTTGGGCGAGCCCGCGGCCTGCGCGCGGAAGTAGCGCGCCAGCAGCTCGGCCTGCTCGTAGCGCCCCTGCCAGCCGATGCCGCTGGCCTCGATCATGCCGAGCACGCCCAGCGTCTCGAAGCGCGGCGAGAAGATGTTCAGGTACAGGCGCGGCGCCATGCCCTGCCAGTTGAGCAGCTCGCGGTCGATGAACGGGTAGTGCAGCGCGTAGCCCGTGGCCGTGAGGATCAGGTCGTAGTCGCGCGCGCTGCCGTCCTTGAAATGCACGGTGCGCCCGGCGAGCCGCGCGATGTCGGCGCGCACGCCGATGTCGCCATGGCCCACATGGTGCAGCACCAGCGAGTTCACCACCGGGTGCGACTCGTACATCTTGTAGTCGGGCTTGGGGAAGCCGAAGCGCACCGGGTCGCCGGTGAACCACTGCAGCACGGTGGCGTCGACCTTCTGCTTGAGCCACGGCGGCAGCGGGCGCTTGCCGCCCAGCGTGTCGGCCGGCTTGCCGAACACGTACTTGGGTACGAAGTAGTAGCCGCGCCGCACCGAGATGTCCACGCTCTGCGCGTAGTGCACCGCATCGACCGCGATGTCGCAACCCGAGTTGCCGGCGCCGACGATCAGCACGCGCTTGTCCTTGAAGAGCTCCGGGTGCTTGTAGCTGCTGGTGTGCAGCAGCTCGCCGTCGAAGTGGCCTTCGAACTGCGGATGCTTGGGCTCCGACAGCGTGCCGTTGGCGATCACCACGCCCTTGTACTCGTCGGTCTCCACGGTGCCGTCAGGCGCCTCGACGCTGACGCGCCAGCGCGTGTCGGGCGCGTCGCTCACCGGCTCCACGCGCAGCACGCGCGTGCCGAAGCGGAAGTGCGCGCGCAGGCCGAAGCGGTCGGCAAAGTCGCTGAAGTAGCGGCGCAGCTCGCGGTGGCTCGGGTAGTCGGCCACGGTGTCGGCCATTGGGAACTCGGCGAACTCGGTGGTGCGCTTGCTCGAGATCAGGTGCGCCGAGTGGTAGACCGTGGAACGCGGGTTGTCGATGTCCCAGAGGCCGCCCACGTCGCTGTGCGCCTCGAAGCCCTGGAACGGAACGCCGAGCTTCTGCAGATTGCGCGCGCCCGCCAGGCCCGAGGGCCCGGCGCCGATGAGGGCGATCTGTTCGTGTGTCGGAACGGCGGTGGCAGAAGGCGTCATCGGCGGGAAGGTTCTTTCTCTTTCTGGGAATTCAGGCCGGGAATGGCGGTGGCGCCCGCCTCGCCCACACGCGGCTTGCGCGGCTGGCCGCGCAGGAGCCGGTCGTGCAGCGGCGCGGGCAACAGGCCCAGTGCTTTCGACAGCCACCCGATGCGCCGCGGCAGCACGATCTTTTCGCGCCGGGCCGCCAGCCCCGCCAGCAGCTGGCGCGCCGCCGCGTCGGCCTCGAGCAGCCCCGGCATCGCGAAGCGGTTGCCGGCCGTGAGCGCGGTGCGGATGTAGCCCGGGCTCACCGTGTGCACCGTGAGCCCCGTGCCACGCAGCTCGGCGCGCAGGCTTTCGAGATAGCGGATCAGCCCGCCCTTGCTCGCGCAGTAGGCACCGTTGCCCGGCATGCCGCGCCAGCCCGCGATGCTGGCCACGCCCACGAGCGCGCCGTGGCCCTGCGCACGCATCGGCTGCACGAAGGGCTGGAAGGTGGTGGCCGCGCCGAGCAGGTTGATCTCGAGCATGCGGCGGAACACGGCCAGGTCGTCGGCCTCGGCGGTGTCGTAGCCACCGGCCACGCCCGCGTTGGCGATCACGAGATCGGGCGGGCCGAAGCGCTGCATCCAGTCGGCCGCCATCGCCTGCATGGCGGGGCTGTCGGACACGTCGGGCGTGTAGGCCTTGCAGCGCCCTTCGCCTTGGGCAGCGAGCGCGGCGAGGCGTTCGGTGTCGAGTCCCACCAGCGCCACGCGCGCGCCGCCGTCGATCAGCGCACGCGCCAGCGCCTGCCCCAGGCCGCCGCAGGCACCGGTGAGAACGACATTGCGAAACGGCAAGAGCATGGGCAGGGAGGCGCGCAAGGCTGCGAGTGGCAAAACGCAGCCACTGTAGCCGCGCCCTGCCAGCGCACTCCCCAGCGTTTCCCCTTGTCCCGCGCCCTTGCGGGGCGTTCAGGCGGCTTCGGCGGCGGGAAATTCGATCTGGATCTTCACATCCGTGACGCGCCCGGCCGCGGCCTCCTCGAACGCGGCGATGCCGTCCTCGAATGCGAAGGTGCGCGAGATGAAGGGCTTCACATCGACCTGCCCCGACGCGATGAGCGCCAGCGCGCGCGGAAAGATGTTGGCGTAGCGGAACACCGACTCGATGCGCGCTTCTTTCGCCTGGATCGCGACGATGTCGAAAGCCACCTTGGCGGCGGGTATGCCCACCAGCACGAGGCAGCCGCCGGGGCACAGCAGGTCGAACACGTTGTCGAAGGCGCGCGTGCTGCCGCTGGCCTCGAAGACCACGTTCGCGCCCCAGCCGTCGGTGAGGGCCTGCACGGTGTCGGCGAGGCTGGTGCTGCGCACGTCGACCGTCGTCACCGCCGGGTTGTGAGCGAACAGCGCCAGCTTCTCGGGCACGAGGTCGGCCAGGATCACGCGCGCCGCGCCGCCCGCGAGCGCGGCCAGCGCCGTCATCGCGCCGATGGTGCCGGCGCCGATGACCACCGCCACGTCGCCCGGCTTCAGCGCCGCCTTCTTCGCGGCCTGCAGGCCGATGGCCAGCGGCTCGACGATGGCGCCTTCGCCGAAGCTCACGTTGTCGGGCAGGCGGAAGGTGAAGGCCGCCGGGTGCACCACGTAGGGCGTGAGGCAGCCGTGGATCGGCGGCGTGGCCCAGAAGCGCACGGCAGGGTCGAGGTTGTAGAAGCCTTCGCGCACGGCGCGCGAGTCCATGTCGGGAATGCCGGGCTCCATGCAGACGCGGTCGCCGGGCTTCAGGTGAGTGACTTCGGCGCCCACCTCGGCCACCACGCCCGAGGCCTCGTGGCCGAGGATCATGGGCGCATCGACGACGTAGGGGCCGATGCCGCCGTGCTGGTAGTAATGAACATCGCTGCCGCACACGCCCACGGTGTGCATGCGGATCTTCACGTCGCGCGGGCCGACGTGCAGCGGCAGCTCGACATCGCGCAGCGTGATCTCGTGCGCCTTTTCCAGAACCAGTGCTTTCATTGCATCTTTCTCAGAGGGTTGAAACGAGGGCTGCCACTCAGTGCAGCACGGCGTCCGGACGCAGCAGCGAAGCGCCCGTCGCGACATCGAACAGGTGCACCTGCTGCGCATCGGCCACGAAGCGCAGCGGCTCGCCAAGCCGGGGGCCCGCCGCGGACGGCAGGAGCACGGCGATCTCTTCGCCGCCCTGCCCCACGCTCACCAGAACTTCGTTGCCGAGGTATTCGATGAGCTGGACCTCGCCGGCAAAGCCTTCGCCGTTCGACTTGGCGGTGTCGAGGTACAGGTGCGCCGGGCGCACGCCCAGCGTCACGCGCGCGCGGCCTTCGAGCGCGAAGCGGCGCGCATCGACGCGCACCGAGCCGCCGCCTCCGCGCAGCTCGCACTGCCCGTTGTCCAGGCCGTGCACCGCCATCTCCATCAGGTTCATCGGCGGCGTGCCGATGAAGCCGGCCACGAAGGCCGAGCGCGGGCGCTCGAAGATTTCCTGCGGCGTGCCGACCTGCTCGATACGCCCGTCGCGCAGCAGCACGATGCGGTCGGCCAGCGTCATGGCCTCGTGCTGGTCGTGCGTGACGTACACGGTGGTGGTCTTCAACGTCTGGTGCAGCTTCGCGATCTCGATGCGCATGTGGTTGCGCAGCTTGGCGTCCAGGTTCGACAGCGGCTCGTCGAACAGGAACACCTTCGGCGTCTTGATCATGGCGCGCGCAATCGCCACGCGCTGCTGCTGGCCGCCCGACAGCTCGGTGGGCTTGCGCTGCAGGTAGCGCTCCAGGCCCAGCGTGTCCGACACCTCCTTGATGCGGCTGTCGATCTCGGCCTTGGGCACCTTCAGGCGCTTGAGCCCGAACGCGATGTTGTCGCGCACCGTCATGTGCGGGTACAGCGCGTAGTTCTGGAACACCATCGCGATGCCGCGCTCCTGCGGCGGCAGGTCGTTCACGCGCTGGCCGCCGATGTGCAGGTCGCCCCCGCTGATGTCTTCCAGGCCCGCGAGCATGCGCAGGATGGTCGACTTGCCGCAGCCCGAGGGGCCGAGGAACACGACGAACTCGTTGTCGGCCACGTCGAGATCGAAGGCGTGGACGACCTGCGTTTCCCCGTAGCGCTTGATGAGGTGGTGACAGTGGATGGCAGACATTTGTTGTTCTGGAGAAATGGAAGTGACAGGGTTCATTCAGCCTCCCGCTTGCGCTTGAACGCGGCATTGAGAAAACCGCTGAGCACGCCCACCATGAGCAGCGGCGGCAGCGACAGCAGGATGACCGAGGCATTCAAGATGCCCCACGGCACATCGCGCCCGAGCTGGCTGAGTTCCGACGCCACGATGGGCAGCGTCTTGGCCTCGGAGGTGGTGAGCATCAGCGCGATGAGGAACTCGTTCCACACCAGCACAAAGCCGAAGGCGATGGCCCCTACCAGCGAGCGCGCGGCAATCGGCAGCGCGATGCGAAAGAAGATCGCGTAGGGCCCGTAGCCGTCGACGCGGCCGGCCTCTTCCACCTCCTTCGGCACCGCCTTGAAGGCCGGAATGGCGAGCCAGATCACGGTCGATAGCGTGAGCAGCGTGTAGGTGGCGATGAGCGCGATGCGCGAGTCGTACAGCTCCAGTTGCAGCCAGATCACCATGAGCGGAATGGCCACCGCCACCGGCGGCAGGAAGCGCATCGACAGCACGAAGAACTGGATGTCGTTGCCCCAGCGCAGCGGGTAGCGCGCCAGCGCATAGGCGGCCGGCAGGCCCAGCACCGCGCCGATGATCACCGCCGCGCCCGCCACCACGATCGAGTTGACCAGCCCCGCGGCCACGGCCTCGCGGTTCAGCACGTACAGGTAGTTGTCGAGCGTGGGCGTGAAGAAGAACTTCGGCACGGCCGAGACGATGTCGACCCGGTTCTTGAACGAGTTGAGAAAGGTCCACAGCACGGGCACGAGGGCCGAGAGCCCGGCCGCGATGAGCGCCAGCCGCGCCAGCAGCGTTCCGATGGCAAGCTTCTTCATGACGGTTTGGTCCATTTCCAGATGTAGGTGAATGCGACCGTGGAGGCGACCATCATCAGCACCGCCATGCTCGACGCGTACGAGATGCGGCCCGACTCGATGAACCCCTGCGAGAAGGCGTACATGTCGAGCGTCTCGGTCGAGATGCCGGGGCCGCCGCGCGTCATCACGTAGATGAGGTCGAAGGCGCGCAGCGACTCCACCATCTTCACGAAGGCCAGGCTGATGAGCGGCGCCTTCAGCATCGGCAGCGCCACGTAGGCATACACCTCCCAGGTCTTCGCGTGGTCTAGCCGCGCGGCCTCGAAGGGCTGCGGCGGCAGGGTTTCGAGCAGCTTCAGCACGATGACGCCGAAGAACAGCCCCCACTGCCACACGTCGACGAAGGCCACCGTGAGCAGCGCCAGCACCGGGTCGGCGAACAGGTCGAGCGGCTCGCCGGTGATCGCCTTGTAGGGCCACGTGATGAGGCCGAACAGCGGATGGAAGGCGAACTTCCAGACGAAGGCGGCCGACACGCGCGGCAGCAGCACCGGCACGATGAACAGCATCGACAGCACCTGGCGCCAGCGCGGCGTGGCGCAGCGGTGCATCAGCGTGCCCATGAGCACGGCCAGGGCCATGGTGGCGCTGACGGTCAGCACCTCCCACACCAGCGACACGCGCACCGAGTTCAGGAAGCGCCGATCGGAGAACAGCTGCACGTAGTTGCTGAACCAGACCCAGCCGGTGTCGGCCTGGCCCAGCTCGCGGTCCTGCAGCGAGATGGCGATGGCGAACACCGTCGGCACCAGCGCCAGGACCGCCAGCACGAGCAGCCCCGGCCCGATGAACACGGCCGGCAGCCGTGGGGTGTGGGAACGCATGCTCACTTCTTGCGACGCGCGATCAGCTGCTTGGCGTAGGCGTCGAGTTCGTCGAGCCCGCCCTGGATGTCGGTGCGCGAGCCGGTGATCAGCTCTTCCAGAATGATCCCCCAGCGGTCGCCCAGGTCGGGCCAGGCCGGGTCTTGCCAGAAGTTCACGGCCGTGACCTTGCCGGTGTCGGCCAGCGCCTTGCCCAGGTCGGCGCCGTAGCGCTTGGCGAACTCGGGGCTGCCGAGCACGCTGGTGCGGTTGAGTTCGCCGAACTGGCCTTGCGCGAGGCGGCGCTGCTCGTTCTCCTTGGACGTGGCCCAGGCGATGAACAGGCCCGCGCACTTCTTGGCCTCTTCGGTCTTGTTGGCGCGCGCGCCGATGGCCAGGCCGTGGCCGTAGCCGCCACCGGTGAGCGGCGTGGGCGGCACGGCGTAGGCGATCTTGCCGACCACGGTCGACATCTTCGGGTCGAGCGCGTTGCCGGCCAGCGGCGTCGATTCGACCAGGATCGCGACCTTGCCGGCCAGGAAGGCGCCGGTGGATTCGTCCCATCCGCCCGTCTTGGTGCCGGGCGCGGAGTACTTGAAGAGATCGAGGTAGGTCTGGGTCGCCTTCACGGCGGCGGGCGAGTTGAAGACCGGCTTGTCGCCGTCGAACCACTGGCCGCCGTAGCCGCGGAAGAACGGCATCCAGCGCCACACGTTGGCGCCCGAGCCGCGCTGCCCGCGCAGCGCCACGCCGTAGACGCCGTTGGCCGGGTCGTTGAGCTTCTTCACGGCCGCCACGAACTCGTCGAGCGTGGCCGGCGGCTTGATGCCCGCCTTCTCGAGCAGGTCCTTGCGGTAGACCATGAGGTCGCCGCCGCCGGTGAGGGGCGCGAACCAGGCCTGACCGGCGAAGGTCGCGACCTTCTGGCGGCCGGCGTCGAAGTCGGCGTAGTCGTAGCTGGCCGGGTAGTACGGCGTGAGCGGCACGATCCACTTCGACTGGACGAACTGGGCGACGTTGGCCTCGTCGACGTAGTACACGTGGTACTTGCCGACCGTGGAGGCATCGGCGCGCGACTTGGCGCGGCGGTCGTTCTCGTTGAGGTTGTCGATGCTGAACGAGGCACCGCTGAGGCGCTTGAACTCGTCCTTGGATTTTTCGAGCAGCGTCAGGCCTTCGCGCGGCTGCGACAGGACGCGCACGTCCTCCTTGCAGACCTGCGCCAGTGCGGCGGGCGCCAGCGTGGCCAGCGCGAGCGCGAGGCCGGCCAGACGGTGGGAATGCGGAATCGGCATGCTTGTCTCCTTCGTTGTTCGTGCAAATTGCCGGCGAAATGCCGGCAAATGCAACGAAACAAAGGTTAGGCGGCCGATCCGAAGGGCCTCCTACATGCCCACCGGGCACCTGATACTTTGCTGCCAAGCCGTCTCGGGGTTTAGCCCAAGAGGCAAGTACGTATCAGTCGGCCATCAGGCGGCGAGTGGCGTGTGCTGCGCGCTGCGCAGGCCGAAACGCTCCTGCGCCTGCTGCCGGTAGGCCGAGGGCGTCATGCCCTTGAGCTGCAGGAAGCGGCGGTTGAAGTTCGCGAGGTTCGAGAAGCCGACCTCGTAGCAGATGTCGCTCACCAGCCGGTCGGACACCTGCAGCATCTCGCAGGCCTTGGTGATGCGCAGCCGCGTGACGAAATCGGTGAAGGTGCTGCCCATGTGCTTGTGGAAGTAGCGCGAGAAGCTGCTCTCGGCCATGTTGGCGACGCCGCACACGGTGGGCAGCGAGAGCTCTTCGGCCAGGTGCGCGTGCAGGTAGTCGAGCACGCGGCGCATGCGGGTGTTGGCCGTGGGGTCCTCGTCGCTCGGGTCGGCGTTGCTCGAGATCTGGCGCCAGTCGCTCCAGCTGGCGAGCTCGTGCAGCAGGCCGATGAACTCCGACAGCCGGGCCATGCCCTTTTGCTTCTGCACGCGCCCGAAGCGCTCGCGCACGAGGTCGCCGATGCCGAAGAACTCGATGCCCAGCTTGGCGCGGTCGAGCATCGGCAGCACCGTCTCCAGCTCGGGGAACAGGTCGACGCCCTGCCGCAGGGGCGCGTCGCGGAAATGGATCACCATGCTGCGGTCGGCCACGCCCTCGGGCGGCACGTCGTGCGAGATCCAGGTGTGGGGCAGCCGCGCGCCCACCAGGGCGACATAGCCGGGCTCGAAGCGGCCGATGTGGTTGCCGACGAAGGCGTCGCCGCTGGTGCGGTTGATGCACTGCAGCTCGTACTCGTCGTGGTAGTGCCAGCAGTCGAAGGGCCAGGGCACGCCGTGCTGCAGGCAGCGCACCGAACTGCTACCCGCCGGCTCGAAGCCCAGGCGCGGGTCACGCAGCAGTTCGTGTTCGAGGGCCGGCTTGCGTACGGCGCTGTGTTTGCTCATGTCCTGTCCCCCTGTCCTTGAATGGAGGGGTCGTCGAACCAGCGCCGTTGCGAGCGGCAGGGCCTGTCAGGCGCCCGCCACCTTCATGCGGTTGACCAGGATCGACCCCGTGGTTTTTGCGCCGAAAGTGTACGCATCTGCGCCAATCGCCTCAATTCCCATCAACATCTGACGCAAATTGCCGGCAATCGTGATTTCCTGCACCGGATAGGCGATGCGGCCGTTTTCCACCCAGAAACCGCTGGCGCCGCGCGAATAGTCGCCTGTCACGTAGTTGACGCCCTGCCCCATCAGCTCGATCACGAACAGGCCGGTGCCGAGCTTGGCGAGCATGGCGTCGAGGTCGTCGCCGTGCTTCGTGAGGCGCGAGCTCAGCGTCAGGTTGTGCGAGCCGCCGGCGTTGCCGGTGGTCTTCATGCCCAGCTTGCGCGCCGAGTAGGTCGAGAGAAAGTAGCCTTCGAGGCGGCCGGCATCGACCACCTTGCGGGCGCGGGTGATCACGCCTTCGTCGTCGAAGGGCGAGCTGCCCTTGCCGCGCAGCACGTGCGGGTCTTCGGCCACGTCGACGTGCTTGGGCAGCACGGGCTTGCCCAGCGAGTCGAGCAGGAAGGTGCTCTTGCGGTACAGCGCCCCGCCGCTCACGGCCTGCACCAGCCCGCCCAAGAGGCCCACGGCCAGCGGCGACTCGAACAGCACCGGGCATTCGGTGGTCTTGATCTTGCGCGACTTCAGACGGCTGAGCGCACGCTCGGCGGCGTAGCGGCCCACGGCCTGCGGGCTGGCCAGTTCGTCGGCCGAGCGCATCGAGCTGTACCAGGCGTCGCGCTGCATGTCGTCGCCCTTGCCGGCGATGGGCGCCACCGAAATCGAGTGCCGCGAGCTGGCGTAGCCACCGCGAAAGCCGTGCGTGTGGGCGCTGAAGAAGTGGCTCTGCTGCGCCGAGACGCCGGCGCCTTCGCTGTTCGTGATGCGCTTGTCGGTCGACAGCGCCGCCGCCTCGCACTCCAGCGCCAGCTTGGCGGCCTGCTCGCTCGTCACGTCCCAGGGGTGGAACAGGTCGAGCTCGGGCTGCACCTTGGCGATGTCTTCCTCGTCGGGCAGGCCGCTCACCGGGTCTTCCGCCGTGAAGCGGGCGATGTCGTAGGCCGCCTGCACCGTGCGGGCGATGGCCGCCTCGGAAAAGTCGGAGGTGCTGGCGTTGCCGCGGCGGTGGCCCACGTAGACCGTGATGCCCAGCGACTTGTCGCGGTTGCGCTCGACGTTCTCGAGCTCGCCCTTGCGCACCGAGACGCTCAGGCCGCAGCCCTCGGAGGCCTCGGCGCCGGCGTCGGTGGCCCCAAGCTTTTTGGCGTGGGCCAGGGCCGAATCGACCAGGTTTTCGAAGAAGGAGCGGCTGTAGGCGAAGCCGGAATCGGCGCGCGAGGAGGATGTCGTCATGTGGTGGCTATGATACTTGCGCCCCCTGTTTCACGTTTTCCCTTCCGCGCCCCCTGTGCGCGTTGCAGCGCCGCACGGCGCGGCCCAGAATCCACCCCATGTCCCGCAAACCCAAAAAAGGCTATTTCGTCCGTGGCCACTTCGTTGCCGAAGGCAGCGAACTCGACCTGGAGCTCAAGCGCGAGCTCAAGGGCGGCACCGACGAAGCCAGTCGCACCGAACTCAAGCGCGAGAGCGCCGAACTGCAGAAACTGGGCGAAGAGTTGCTCACCCTGCGTGCCGGCCTGTTCGACGCCCTCCCGCTGAGCGAGAAACTGGTCGACGCCATCGCCGAGGCCAAGCGCATCACCAATTTCGAGGGCAAGCGCCGCCAGATGCAGTTCATCGGCAAGCTCATGCGCGCCCTCGACCCCGAGGTGCTCGAGGCCGTGAAGCAGGCGCTGACCGAGCAGAACACCGTGCCGGCTGCCGAAGCCGCCGCGCTGCACGAGGCCGAACGCTGGCGCGAACGCCTGATCGCCGACGACGACGCCCTCGGCGGCTGGATCGAAACCCACCCCGCCACCGACTCCCAGCAGCTGCGCGCCCTCGTGCGCCAGGCCCGCAAGGACCTGAAGTCCGGCCCCGCCGGCGAAGCACCGCGCCAGGGCAAGGCCTACCGCGAGATCTTCCAGCTCGTGCGCGCGCAACTGGCGGTGCATGGCGGCGACGACCACGCCGAAGCGGCTGCGGCGCAAGACCGGGAAGAAGACGCATGAGCGAAGGCTTCGATTCGGTGCGCATCGGCATCGTCTCCATCAGCGACCGCGCCTCCAGCGGCACCTACGAAGACAAGGGCCTGCCCGCGCTCAAGGACTGGCTGGGCCGCGCGCTGAAGAACCCCCTCGAGTTCGAAGCCCGCCTGATCCCGGACGAGGCCGACCGCATCAGCGCCACGCTCATCGAGCTGGTCGATGCCGGCTGCTCGCTCGTGCTCACCACCGGCGGCACCGGCCCCGCGCTGCGCGACGTCACGCCCGAGGCCACGCTGGCCGTGGCCCACAAGGAAATGCCCGGCTTCGGCGAACAGATGCGCCAGATCAGCCTGCGCTTCGTGCCGACCGCCATCCTCTCGAGGCAGGTGGCCGTCATCCGCGACCAGAGCCTCATCATCAACCTGCCGGGCCAGCCCAAGTCGATCGCCGAGACGCTCGAAGGGCTGAAGGACGCCGACGGCACACAGCTCGTGCCCGGCATCTTCGCCGCCGTGCCCTACTGCATCGACCTGATCGGCGGACCGTACCTCGAGACCGACGACACGGTCTGCAAGGCCTTCCGGCCCAAGTCGGCCGTTCGCGCCGCACGCTGAGGCGCAGGCCCCACGGGCCTGCCTGCCGCCGGTTCTCGCGCGGCGGCATTCACCACCGAAGACACATCTTGCTTCGCCGATGCGCGAGGGGCGCGCTCGCGCCCGCATCGCGCGCCCCGGCTTTTATCGGACCCGTCCGATGGTTCCGCTCCCCTGTTCTTCCTAGAGTTCCTGACGCCCGGGCCGCCGGATCGAGCAGCGTGAATTCGCAGCCCGATCCGATCTTTCTTTCCCTTTTCAGAGCATAGGAACTGCATGGCATCCAAAAAGGCAAACGTCTTCGTCGACAACCCGAGCATCGATCAGACAGCACGCGCACAGGTCTTCGCACCACACCGAGATCGGCACCACCGAGGTCGACGCCAACGGCAGCTGGACCTTCACGCCCTCGACCGACCTGCTCGAAGGCCAGCACGCCATCACCATCGTCACGCGCGACGACAGCGGCAACGAGGGCACGCCTTCGCCCGCCTTCAACTTCGAGATCGACGTCACCCCGCCCGACGCCAGCCGGCTGAACGTCAGCGGCTTCACGGACAACGTGGGCGGGGTCACCGGCAACGTGATCTCGGGCGGCACCACCGATGAAACGCGCCCGCTGCTCAGCGGCATCAGCAATGGCACGCCCGGCCACACCGTCACCGTGATGGTGAAAGACGCCACCGGCACCGACGCGCGCCACACCAAGGTGTTCACCTACACCTCGGCCGAACTGGTGGACATCGGCTCGTTCAAGGTCATCTCGCTGAGCACGAGCGTGACGCTGGACGCGTTCAGCCAGAACGTGGTGAACCACGTGACGGAAACACGCGACCCGAACCTGATCGACTACGCACCCGAGACCTTCTACGGGAGTGCGGAAGATGACGTGGTGTCGCTGTCGATCAGCGCCGGGACTTACTTCAATCGGACCAATGCGGCCGTTCATGGCGGCAACGGGATCGACACACTAAAGCTGGAGGGGGCCGCGCACGTGCTCAACCTGACCAAGGCCGGCAGCAAACTCAGCTCCATGGAAATCGTCGACCTCACGGGCACAGGCAACAACACGCTCACCCTGTCACTGTCGGAAGTACTGAACAACGGCGGCCTCGACCTGTTCTACCAGGGCGACAAGAGCCGAGTGCAGATGATGGTCAAGGGCGATGCCGACGACATCGTGAAGCTGAGCGACCTGCTGTCCGGCGGCATCGACCAGGGCGACTGGGTGAAGAAGGTCGGCGTCGTGACGCTGGGCGGCATTGTTTACGACGGCTACCAGCACTCGTCGCTCGGCGCCGAGCTGCTGGTGCAGCAAGGCGTGACCGTCACGGTCACCAACTCGAAGCTGGTCGGCTTGCCTGCTACTTTCGAGGCGGCGTCGGATGCCGTGGCAGGCGAGCTTGCCGATGACGAGGTGCTGATCAACTCGACCCAGGGCTACACCCAAGGCGACGACACGATCATCGCCAAGCTCGGTTTCGCCGATCGCCTGAGCGGCGGCGCCGGCAACGACACCTTCACCAACGTCGGTACCCGCGACACGGTGCATGGCGGCGCAGGCGACGACACGATCCGCATCAACAGCGGCGACTTCGAACGCGTTGAAGGCGGTCTTGGCATCGACACCCTGGTGATGGACGGCACCGCCATGCACATCGACCTGTCGGCCCTCGGCGCGAAGGTGCAGGGCTTCGAGAAGTTCGACCTGGGTGCGGGCGGCAACACGCTGGCGCTGAGCGCGCAAGACCTGCTGGCCGGTGGTGCACGCGACATGGTCACGGCCGACGGCAAGGTGCAGATGCTGGTCAACGGCGCCAACGGTGATGTGAACCTGCTCGGCGGCGACGACGGCTGGACCCTGGGCAATGCAGCCACCGTCGGCGGCGTGACCTACAGCGTCTACACCAACCTCGCAGGCACCGCTGAGCTGCTGGTCGAAGACAAGGTCCACGTGACCATCCTCTAAGCCTGCAGACAGGCCACGCGGCGCCCCATCGGCGCCGCCCCCGACGCGACAGTTGCCCCGTGCGACTGTCGCGTTTTTTGTCGTGCCCCGCCCTCGCCTCAGCCCGCCGTCACCGCAGGCCCGAACCCATGGGTCTCCCCCGCCTGCTCGCACGGCACGCGCTCCACCTGCACGGTCGAGTGGTGGATGTCGAACGTCTCGGCCAGCAGCGCACGCAGCTGCAGCATCAGCGGCGCCAGGTCGACCACGTCGGGCGTGCACACCACGTGCACGCTCAGGCTCACCTTGCCGCTGGACAGTGCCCACACGTGCAGGTCGTGCAGGCCGGCCACGCCCGGCTGCGCCTGCAGCGCGCGCTCGACCTCGGGCAGGTCGATCTCGTCGGGCACGCCTTCGAGCAGCACGTTGAGGCTCTCGCGCAGGAGGCGCCAGGTGCGCGGCAGCACCCACAGGCCGATGGCGACGGCGATGACCGAGTCGACCCAGGCCCAGCCGGTGAAACGGATGACGAGCGCGCCCGCGATCACGCCGACGGAGCCCAGCATGTCGGCCCACACTTCCAGGTAGGCGCCCTTCACGTTGAGGCTCTCGTCCTTGCCGCTGGCCAGCAGGCGCATGCCGATGAGGTTGACCACCAGGCCGCCGATGGCCACGAGCAGCATCATGGTCGACTGGATCTCGGCCGGCTGCGAGATGCGCCGGTACGCCTCGTAGAGCACGTAGATCGCCACGAAGAACAGCAGCACCGCGTTGACCACGGCCGCCAGGATCTCGAAGCGGTAGTAGCCGAAGGTGCGGCGCTTGTCCGCCGGCCGCTTGCCCAGCCAGATGGCGGCCAGCGAGATGGCCAGCGCCACGGTGTCGGTGGCCATGTGGGCCGCGTCGGACAGCAGCGCCAGGCTGCCCGACACCAGCCCGCCGATCACCTCGGCGACGAGGTAGGTGGAGGTCAGCGCCAGCGCCCAGCGCAGCGCCTTTTCATTGCCACCTACTGCATGTGAATGCTCATGGGCCATGGGAACCTTGCAGTGCGGGATCGAGGGGTGCGCCGTGTTGCTTCTCTGCGTTGGCTTCCTGCACTTCGTCTTCATCGCGCCGGTGCGCGATGCGGTACAGCAGCGGCAACACCAGCAGCGTCAGCGCGGTCGACGACAGGATACCGCCGATGACCACGGTGGCCAGCGGTCGCTGCACTTCGGCGCCGGTGCCGGTCGCGATGGCCATGGGCACGAAGCCCAGCGAGGCGACCAGCGCGGTCATGAGCACGGGGCGCAGCCGCGTGAGCGCGCCTTCGCGAATGGCTTCGTCCAGCGGCAGGCCGCCTTCGCGCAGGTTGCGGATGAACGAGATCATCACCAGCCCGTTGAGCACGGCCACGCCCGACAGCGCAATGAAGCCCACGGCCGCCGAGATCGACAGCGGGATGCCGCGCAGCCACAGCGCGACGATGCCGCCCGTGAGCGCGAACGGAATGCCGGTGAACACCAGCAGCCCGTCCTTCAGGTTGCCGAACATGGCGAACAACAGCGTGAACACCAGCAGCAGCGACACGGGCACCACGACCTGCAGCCGCTGCGTGGCCGAGGCCAGGTTCTCGTACTGGCCGCCCCACACGGTCCAGTAGCCCGGCGGAATGCGCACGGCGCGCATGGCCTCTTCGGCCTCGGCCACGAAGGAGCCGAGGTCGCGCCCGCGCACGTTGGCGCTCACCACGATGCGGCGCTTGCCGTCTTCGCGGCTGACCTGGTTGGGGCCGGGCGCGAGGTCGAGCGTGGCCACTTCGCCCAGCGGGATGAAGCTGGTGCGCAGGCCTTCGCCGCCCGCGCCCTTGGGCAACGCGATCGGCAGCCGGCGGATGGCCTCCAGGTCGGTGCGCAGGGTCTCGGGCAGGCGCACGAGGATGTCGAAGCGGCGGTCGCCGTCGAACAGCGTGCCGGCCTCGCGCCCGCCCACGGCGGTCGAAATGGCGTCCTGCACGTCGCCCACGTTCAGGCCGTAGCGTGCGGTCTTCTGGCGGTCGATGTTCACGGTGAGCATCGGCAGGCCGGTGGTCTGCTCCACCTTCACCTCGGCGGCGCCGGGCACCTTGCCCAGTGCGTTCGACACCTGTGCGGCGGTCTGGTTGAGCACGTCCATGTCGTCGCCGAAGATCTTCACGGCCACGTCGCTGCGCACGCCCGAGATCAGCTCGTTGAAGCGCAGCTGGATCGGCTGCGAGAACTCGTAGTTGTTGCCCGGCAGCTTCTCGACCTCCTCCTGCACGGCGGCCAGCAGCTCGGGCCGCGTGCGCCTGGGCTTGGGCCATTCGCTCTCGGGCTTGAGCATGATGTAGCCGTCGGAGATGTTCGGCGGCATCGGGTCGGACGCGATCTCGGCCGTGCCGGTGCGCGCGAACACGCGCTCGATCTCGGGGAACTTGTCTTTCAGCGTGCGCTCGAGCTGCTTTTGCATCTCGACCGACTGCGTGAGGCTGGTGCCCGGAATGCGCAGCGCCTGGATGGCGAAGTCGCCCTCGCTCAGGCTGGGCACGAACTCGGTGCCCAGGCGCGTGGCCAGCAGGCCCGACAGCACCACCGCCACCACGGCCGTGGTGATGACCAGCGGCTTGGCGTTCATCGCGCGCGACAGCAGCGGCGCGTAGCCGCGCTTGGCCCACAGCATGAGGCGGTTTTCCTTCTCGGCGACCTTGTTGCCGATGAACAGCGCCACGGCGGCCGGGATGAAAGTGATCGACAAGATCATTGCGCCCAGCAGCGCGATCACCACGGTGAACGCCATCGGGTGGAACAGCTTGCCCTCGACGCCGGTGAGCGCAAAGATCGGCAGGTACACGATCATGATGATCAGCTGGCCGAACAGCAGCGGCCGGCGCGCCTCCTGCGAGGCCGCGAACACTTCATGGAAACGCTCGCTGCGCGTGAGCGCCCTGCCATGTTTCTCCTGCGCATGCGCCAGGCGCCGCACGCAGTTCTCCACGATCACCACCGCGCCGTCGATGATGATGCCGAAGTCGAGCGCGCCCAGGCTCATGAGGTTGGCGCTGACCTTCTGGTTCACCATGCCGGTGAAGGTGAAGAGCATCGACAGCGGGATCACCGTGGCGGTGATGATGGCCGCGCGGATGTTGCCCAGAAACAGGAACAGGATCGCCACCACCAGCACCGCACCTTCGAAGAGGTTCTTCTTCACGGTGGCGATGGCCTTGTCGACCAGCACCGTGCGGTCGTACACCGTCACGGCCTTCACGCCCGCGGGCAGCGTGCGGTTGATCTCCTGCATCTTCTTGTCGACCGCCTGCGAGACGGTGCGGCTGTTCTCGCCGATGAGCATGAACACGGTGCCCAGCACCACCTCGCGGCCGTTGTCGGTGGCGGCGCCGGTGCGCAGCTCCTGGCCGATGCCGACCTCGGCCACGTCGGACACGCGCAGCGGAATGCCGCCGGCGTTGCCCAGGATCACGTTGCCGATGTCTTCCACCGACTTCACCTGCCCCGGCGCGCGAATGAGGTACTGCTCGCCGCGCTTCTCGATGTAGCCCGCGCCCACGTTGGCGTTGTTGCGCTCCAGCGCGGTGACCAGGTCAGTCATCGTGAGGCCGTGCGCCAGGAGCTTGGCGGGGTCGGGTGCGATCTGGAACTCCTTGGCGTAGCCGCCGATGGAGTTGATCTCGGTCACGCCCGGTACGTTGCGCAGCTGCGGCTTGATGATCCAGTCTTGAATCTCGCGCAGGTCGGTCGGCGTGTAGGGCTTGCCGTCGGCCTTCTTCGCGCCCTCTTCGGTCTCGACGGTCCACAGGTAGATCTCGCCCAGGCCGGTCGAGATGGGCCCGATCACCGGCGACACGCCGGGCGGCATGCTCTCGCGCGCCGACTGGATGCGCTCGTTCACGAGCTGGCGCGCAAAGTAGATGTCGGTGCCGTCCTTGAAGATCACCGTGACCTGCGACAGGCCGTAGCGCGACAGCGAGCGCGTCTGCTGCAGGCCCGGCAGGCCGGCCATGACGGTCTCGATGGGGTAGGTCACGCGCTGCTCGGCTTCGAGCGGCGAGTAGCCGGGCGCGGACGTGTTGATCTGCACCTGCACGTTGGTGATGTCGGGCACGGCGTCGATGGGCAGCTTCTGGTAGCTGAAGACGCCGAGCGCCGCCATGCCGAGCACGGCCAGCAGGATCAGCCAGCGCTGCTCGATGGAGAAGCGGATGATGCGTTCGAACATGCGGTCGTCCTCAGTGGGTGTGCGTGGCCGAGCTCTTGCCCTGCTGCGACTTCACGACGAAGCTGCCGCTGGCCGCATAGGCCGCGCCAGGCTTCAGGCCGCCCACGATCTCGATGCGCTGGCCGTCGCTGCGGCCGGTCTTCACGTGCTGCGGCACAAAGCCGCCGGGCACGCGCAGGAACACGGTGGGCTGGTCGTCCACCGTCTGCACGGCTTCGGCCGACACGGTGACGGGCGCGTCGGTTTCCGACGCCACCAGCTCCACGTTCACGAACAGGCCCGGGCGCCAGGTGCGCTGCGGGTTGGTGAGCGTGACACGCGCGGTGGCCGTGCGCGTCTGCGCGCCGATGAGCGAGCCCACGTACGACACCGTGCCGCGCGCGGCCTGGTCGAAGGCGCCGGCGCGGATGGTCACGGCCTCGCCGATGCGCACGAGGTTCAGGCTGCTGGCGGGCACGCTGATCTCGGCCCACACGGTCGACAGATCGGAAATGGTGAACACGTTGACCGCCTCGCCCACCGATTCGCCCAGCGAGATGTGCTTCTCGACCACCATGCCGTCGAAGGGCGCGCGCAGTTCGTAGCGGCCCAGTGCCGACGAGCCGGGCGTGGCGCCCAGCGCCAGCAGCTTCTGGTTGGCGTTGGCCACGGCGATCTGCGCCTCCTGCATGGCCTGCTCGGCCTGCAGGAAGTCTTGCTGCGGCGAGATCTTTTCTTCCCACAGCTTCTTCTCGCGGTCGTGGGTGGTGCGTGCCAGCGCCAGCCGGCGCTGCGCGGTCTGCAGCTCGCTGCGCTGCTCCGAGAGCGCGGGGCTGGAGATCACGGCCAGCACCTGGCCGCGCTTGACTTCCTGGCCCAGGTTGGCCGACACGCTGTCGACCACGCCCGCCACGCGCGGCACCACGTGGGCCGTGCGGTCTTCGTTGAACTTGATCTCGCCGGGCAGCTGCAGCGACGTCTTGATGCGCGCCGGGCCGACGCTGTCGATCGCGATGCCGGCGGCCTTGACCTGCTCGTCGGTGAAGGGGATCTTTTCTTCGTCTTCCTTGTGGGCGTTGGCGGCGGCCTTCTGCGGCTCTGCCGATGCGGGCGTTTCCTTGCCTGCGTCCTTGCCGGCTTCCTTGCCTTCTTCCGCGTGGTGTTCCTTGTCGCCATGGCCTTCGTCATGCGAATGGCCGTGGTCGTCTTCCTTGCCCTTGGCGTGGCCCTTGTCTTCCTCGTGGTGCTCGCCGTCGGCATGGCCGGCGGACTCCGAGTGCCCGCCCGCCTCGGGCTTGGACGGCGCGGTGCGCAGGATGAGCGCGCCGGCAACGAGGCCCGCGAGCAAAACGGCGGCAATGGCGATCCACTGCTTGCGGCCGGAGGACGTGGTGCGGTTGTGTGGTGTGGTCATGGTCGGAATCGGTTCGGTGTTCTTCTTCAGCGCACGTTCGGTGTCGCGTTCGAGGCGATGTCGTCGCCCTCCGTGCCCAGCAGGCGGTCGAGCTCGCCGGCCGCGCGGTGCGCCTCGGCCAGCGCGACCAGGTACTGGTTGCGCACCTGGAACAGCGTGCGCTGCGCATCGAGCGCCTCGAGAAAGCTGAACTTGCCCAGCTCGAAGCCCTTGGTGGCGGCGCGGTAGGCGGTCTCGGCGCCAGGCAGTGCGTCGCGCTGCAGCGTCTCGGCGGTGGCGCGCGCCGAGCGCAGGCGCTCGCTGGCCTGGGCCACGTCGGCGCCCAGTTGCAGCTCGGCGGCGGCGAGCTCGTCGCGCGCCTTGTCTTCGCGGCTCAGTGCCTCGGCGATGTTGCCGCGGTTGGTGTCGAAGATCGGCAGCGGCACCGACAGGCCCACCACCACCTGGTTGCGCCGGCTGCTGCTGACGGCCTCGCCGCCCTCGCCTTCCGACGCAGGCACGCGCTTGACGCCGAGCGACACGGTCACGTCGGGAATGCGCTTGGCCTGTTCCAGGTCGCTGAGCGCGCGGCGGCGCTCGACCTCGAGCCGGGCCTGCCGCAGCACGGGTGCATCGGGCAGGCGGCGCGCCACCTCGGGCGCGGCGGCCTGCGCGGGCAGCTGGTCGACCGCGCCGTCCACCTGCGTGAAGCGCGGCGACGGGTTGCCCCACAGCGCGGCCAGCAGTTGGCGCGACGCGCGCAGCGTGCCTTCGGCCTGCAGCAGTTCGACGCGGATGCCGGCCTCGGCCACGCGCGCCTTGGTTTCTTCGAGCGGCGACACCTTGCCGGCCGCCACGCGGTTGGCCGCGGCGCGGGTGGCGATCTGCGCGAGCCCCACCGAGTCTTGCGCGAGCCGCAGGCGCTCCTGCGCGGTCAGCACATCGAAGAAAGCAGTGACAGCCGCGGCGCGCAGTTCGGCGCGCCGCGCCGACAGCGCCGACACCGCCTGGTCGCGCGCACGCTCGGCCGCCGTGACGCGCGCGGCGCGCTTGCCGCCCAGCTCCAGGGGCTGGCTCAGCTGCAGCGTGGTCGTGCGGTTGTTGCGGCGCAGGTCTTCCAGCTGCGTGTCGAGCGTGGGGTTGGGCCAGGCGCCGGCCTGCACCACGGCGCCGTCGGCGGCGGCCTGCTCATGGCGCGCGGCCGACAGGCCCGGGTTGGCCTGCAGCGCCAGCGCCACGGCGGCGCGCAGGGTCAGCGGGCCTTCGGGCTCCAGCGTGCGGGCGGGTGCCGACAGGGACGACGAGGGACCGGCCGCCTGCGGGGTCTGCTGTGAAAAGGCCGGGGGTACCGCCAAGGCCAACACGGCCAGCGGCACGAAAAGCGTGCGCATCGAATTCTCCTGGGTTGCGAAACAACGGACGGACGAATTCGGCGAGGAGCGCTCAGCTGATGAGTGAGATCAGAAAAAGAAAAAGGGGCTGTGCTCTCGCCGAATCAGGCGGAGAGCAACCAGTCGGGGCGCACCGGCACTTCGGCGATGTGCGAGGCGAAGCGTTCGGTGGAAGCGGCGCGCAGCGGCTGCGAAGCCACGGGCGCCTGGGCCGGCAGCGCGGCGGCGGTGTCCGCGTGCTGGGCCTGCCCGAAGTGGGCAACGATGCAATGGCCGACCGCCGCGTTGGGCTGGCGGGTGCTGTCTTTCTTGGCGCCGTCACCCGCGTGGGTGCGGTCGGTGCCGCGCGGCTCGTCCTCGTGGTGGCCCCAGTGGCCGCTGCCCTTGTCGCCTTCGTGCAGGCAATAGGCTGCCGACACCGCCCAGCTGTACTGGAAAGGCAAGAGAAACAGCAGGAAAATCAGGAGCCAGCGGCGCATTGTTGACAAAAGTATATCGACGGGGCGTGGCGCGCCGACCAAGAAAAGCCCTGCGAACCGAGGGCCCGGCCCACTGTACGACAGCGTGTCGGCGCTTTGTCCTTCAATAGGATTACTAAATCGTAACCAGCGTCTCGAAAGGCCTTGGGTACGATCCGTACCATGCGAATTCTTGTCATCGAAGACGAACCCAAACTGGGCGATTACCTGAAAAAGGGGCTGGAAGAGAACGGCTACGTGGTCGACATCGCCCGCGATGGCATCGAAGGCCGCTACCTCGCCACCGAGGGCGACTACGCGCTCGTGCTGCTGGACGTGATGCTGCCGGGCATCGACGGCTTTGCCGTGCTGCAGGCCATTCGCCGCACGAAGAACGTGCCCGTGCTGGTGCTCACCGCGCGCGACAAGGTCGAAGACCGCGTGCAGGGCCTGCAGCAAGGCGCCGACGACTACCTGGTGAAGCCCTTCTCCTTCTCGGAGCTGCTGGCGCGCGTGCAGGCGCTGCTGCGGCGCGGCAAGACGCAGGAGCCCACGGTGCTGCGCCTGGCCGACCTGGAGCTGGACCTGGTGAGCCGCAAGTGCATGCGCAACCGCACGCGGCTGGACCTCACGGCCAAGGAGTTCACGCTGCTGGTGGTGCTGCTGCGCCGGCGCGGGCAGATTTTGTCGCGCTCCACGCTCGCCGAGCAGGTGTGGGACATGAACTTCGACAGCGACACCAACGTGGTCGAGGTGGCGATCCGCCGCCTGCGCAGCAAGATCGACGACCCCTTCGACGTGAAGCTGCTGCACACGGTGCGCGGCATGGGCTACGTCCTGGAAGACCGCTCCTGGGCATGAGCCCGAAGCCGCATTCGATCCAGAGCCGGCTCTCGTTCTGGTTCGCCGCGCAGACGCTGTCCGGCCTGAGCATCATCTGCCTGGCCATCTACCTCGTGACCGCCTGGAGCTTCGGCGCCAAGCAGCGCGACGCGCTCGACCAGAAGACGGTGCTGGTCGAGCACCTGCTCAAGGAGGCCGAGAAAGGCGGCGACCTCGTCTTTCTGCGCCACAAGCTCGACGACTTCTTCTCGATGCAGGACGACGTGACCTTGTCGATCGCCAACGCCGGCAAGCCGCTGTTCCAGTCCACGCCGCCGCCGCAGGGTCGCTGGCTGCGGCGCGCCATCGTCGTGCCCTGGCAGAACGGCGACTTCCACACCGACCTGTCGGTGCAGGTCGGCGTGAACATCGCGCAGGACTCCCGGCTGCTCGAACGCCTGGCCTGGACGCTGCTGGGCGCGGTGGTGCTGGGCACGGCGCTGGTGTCGCTCACCGGCATGTGGCTGGTGCGGCGCGGGCTGCGGCCGCTGAAGGCGCTGGCCGAGCGCACCGCGGCCATCACGCCCGACCACGTCCACCAGTCGATCGACCCCGGCGCCTTCGCGCAGGAGCTTCGGCCCTGGATCACGCAGTTCAACGCGCTGCTGGCGCGGGTGCAGCGCGCCTACGTGCAACTGGAGTCGTTCAACGCCGACGTGGCGCACGAGCTGCGCACGCCGCTGGCCAACCTGCTCGGCTCCACCGAGGTGGCGCTCACCCGCCCGCGCAGCAACGAGGAGCTGCAGGCCGTGCTGGCCTCCAACCTCGAGGAGATGGGGCGGCTGTCGGGCATCGTGACCGACATGCTGTTTCTTTCGAAGGCCGACCGCGGCACCTCGGCGCGCTCGATGGCCCCGGTGAGCCTGGCGGAGCAGGCGCGTGACGTGATCGACTTCTACGACGCCATGCTCGACGAGGCCGGTCTGCGCGCCGAAGTGCACGGCGAGGCCGTGGCCGAGGTGGACGCGGGGTTGATCCGACGCGCCCTCTTCAACCTGCTGGGCAATGCGATCCGCTTTGCCGAACCGGCCTCGACGTTGCGCATCGAAATTGCGGCCGCCCCTGGCGGAGAACACGACACCATCGCCGTGATCAACCGCGGCGCGCCGATCGACCCCGAGGCGCTGCCGCGCCTGTTCGAGCGCTTCTATCGCGCGGCCCAGGCACGCGACGGCTCCACGCGCCACCATGGGCTGGGCCTGTCGATCGTCGAGGCGATCGCGCGCATGCACGGCGGGCAGGTGTTCGCGTCGAGCCAGGGCGGCCAGACGCGCATCGGGTTCAGCGTGCGCCGCGGCGGCTGAAGGGGTTCAGGGCTCGGCGTGCGCCGCCGTCTCGGCGGGCTTCGGCTTGCGGCCGACGCACAGCGTCATCAGCGGCCCGGTCATCGCGGTGGTGGCCAGCGCCATCACCAGCAGCATCGTGAAGAGCTCGGGGCCGATCAGGCCGACGTCCAGTCCGATCTTGATGACGATGAGCTCCATCAGCCCGCGCGCGTTCATGAGCGAGCCGGTGGCCAGGCTGTCGCGCCAGCTGTAGCCGGCGATGCGCGCGCCCGCCGCGCCGCCCGCGATCTTGCCCACGGTGGCCACGCCCACGATCAGCAGCATCGCGCCCAGGCTGGCGCCCGAGAACGCGTTGGCCGTGGTGCCCAGCCCCGCGAGCGCGAAGAACAGCGGCATCAGCACCACGATGGAGATCGGCTCGATGCGCTCGCTCAGCGAGCGCAGCAGGCGGTCGTCGCGCGGCAGGCAGGCGCCGAACAGGAAGGCGCCGAACACCGCGTGCAGGTGCAGCCACTCGGTCAGCAGCGCCGTGACCAGCAGGCCGATCATGAGCGCGGCCATCAGCGTGGTCGACGGCTCGCCGTCGGGCGCCTTCACGCGCAGCAACCACGCAAAGGCCGGCTTCAGCCCGAGGAACAGCACCGTGAGCATCACCACCACGCCGACCGTGATCTTGATCAGGCCCGCGTAGCCGTCGCTGGTGCCCACCAGCGCGACCACGAAGGCCAGCAGGATCCACGCGAACACGTCGACCACCGCCGCCGCGCTCAGCGAGAGCTGGCCGAAGGGCGTGCGCGTCATGCCGCGGTCTTTCAGGATGCGCGCCATCACCGGGAAGGCCGTGATCGACAGCGCCGCCGCCATGAACAGCGCGAAGGGCCAGAAGCCCACGCCGGCCGGCGCGAGCGTGGGGTGCAGCGCCGGCGAGATCGCCAGGCCCAGCACCAGCGGCACCAGCACGCTGAGCACACCCACCGCGCCGGCCGCCTGCAGCTGCGCGCGCATGTTGCGCGTGGCCCGCAGCTCCAGGCCCACCACGAACATGAACAGCACCAGCCCCACCGTCGCCAGCGACGACAGCCCCTGCAGCGACTCCTTGGCGAACAGCTGCGCATGCAGCGACGGGAACAGCAGCCCCATGACCGCCGGCCCGAGCATCAGGCCCGCCGCCATCTCCCCCACCACGCTCGGCTGCCCCACATGGCGCAGCACCCAGCCGCACAGGCGCGCGGTGGTGAGGATGACGACGAGTTGCAGCAGGAGGGTGGTGACGGACATGGCGGGGTCGCGGTGAAAGCGGGAACAGCGGCCGATGTTAGTGCCATCGCCGCCGGCGCCACGCGCCCCCGGGGCCCCTCGCTCGCGCCCCGCCCCCACTC